>JAKBDW010000533.1:0-2760 GCA_021834245.1 Pseudomonadota bacterium | reverse complement strand
GCGGCTGGTTGTCCAATTTGAGAGTCCCCAGTCGCAGCCGGTCAGCGTGCCACTGAGCCACATAGGCGACATGAGGACTATTGCTGTCAGTCCTTCAACCCGGACCGTCGAAGTTGCCGGCAATGCATTGCGGTTATGCTTTGTCATGCGTGAGAATCCCATCGAACACGATCGCTGTGATTTGGCGTGAGAAGTCTTGAAAAGAGCCGCGTTGGGGGTCGTACCATTCGACGGTCCAGTTCAATGCCCCAATCACGAAAAGCCGAATCATGGCCGTGCTGGTGTCGTGGCGCAATTCGCCGCTGGCGAGCGCTGATTCGAACAGCCGATCCCAATAGTCTGCGTAAGCCCGCCGCACGACCCGGTGGCGATCTTTTGCGCTGGTCGGGATTTGGCCATAGATACGGATGTTGGCTGACGTGAAGTCGCCATAATGCAGCATTCCCCAGAGATGGCCTTCAATGCCAGCGGAGATTCTATCTCGCCAGAGTGCGCTTTCGGGGAGAGCCTCAATACGGGTGCGCACGGCATCCGCGACGATGGCGATGCCTTTGTCCAGAACTTCGCCCAGGATCTGCTCTTTCGATTCGAAGTGATAGTAGATGCTGCCGGCTTTGACACCGGCAGCATCCGCAACCTCGCGCAAAGTAGTTGCGGCATAGCCATGATGCCTGAATAGTCGTGCAGCTTCGAGCAGCACGCGTTCACGTGTAGCATGGCCATCTACGTCATCTTTTCTGGGTTTTGCGTCTGTATTTGACTTCAACTTCATATTGACCGTTTGGTAGATTCAAAATGCAAATAGCCTATCAAACCTAGCTTCGGTCCAAGGGGTGGCCTCGTGCATCTGCGCGTCGGATGGGGTTGCTCACTTGCCGCCATTGGCCCACTGCCTGAAATCAGGCCGACGTTTTTCCAGGAAAGCGCTCACGCCTTCTTTGGATTCTGCCGTGTCATAGTACAGGCTCAACGCTTGAAGTCCCAGGCTGCCGATGCCGCGAATGTGCTCGGTGGATGCGTTGAACGAGCGTTTCGCGATCGCCAGAGCGGTCGGGCTTCTTTCGACAATTTCCTTGCACCAGCGGGCGACTTCGGTGTCGAGCTGGTCGTGGGCCACAACAGTGTTACACAGGCCCATGGACAAAGCCTCCTGCGCATTGTAGCGGCGGCACATGTACCAGATCTCGCGCGCTTTCTTTTCGCCGACCACATGGCTCAGGTAGGCCGTGCCCCAGCCAGGATCGACCGAGCCAACCTTCGGGCCGACCTGGCCAAACACGGCCTTTTCCGAGGCAATGGTCATGTCGCACAAGGTGGCCAAGACATTGCCGCCGCCAATGGCGTAGCCCTGCACGCGGGCGATCACGGGCTTGGGCACGTCACGAATGGCGCTGTGAAACTCTTCCACCGGGATGCCGATGGTGCCTCGGCCGTCGTACTGGCCGGCATGAGCCGACTGATCGCCGCCGGTGCAGAAGGCACGGTCACCCGTGCCCGTGAGCACAATGGCGGCGATTCGCTTGTCCCAGCCTGCTTTCATGAATGCCTGCAGCAGTTCTTCGACTGTCTGGCCGCGAAACGCATTCATCACGTTGGGGCGATTGATCGCGATGTAGGCCACCGAGTCGCGTTCTTCGTAGAGAATGTCCTTGAATTCCATGAATTTTCCTTTTCGTCTGGTATTTAAATGTTACATGCCGGCCGACCATGCCCAGGCGTTTACCCAATCATGCTGTAGCCACCAGACACTGAAAGAATCTGTCCGGTGACATGACCCGCAGCCTTCGCTGAAGACAGGAAGACGACTGCATTGGCAATATCCTGTGGCCGTCCCACCTTGCGCAACGGCAGCGCCTTGGCGACTTTTTCCAGTTGCTCCGGCGTAAACATGCTGTCGGCATCAATCCACATGCTGCTTCCGCCCACTTCGTCGGTGGTACTGGGGATCGTGACGCCGGGGCATACCACGTTGCAGCGGATGCCGTAACGCCCGTTTTCCTTGGCGATCGTTTTCATGAAGCTGTTGATGGCGGCCTTGACGCCGCCATACACCGCTTCACGTGGCTCACCTTGCCGACTGGCGTCGGAACTGATGGAGACGATGGAGCCGGCGTTGCGAGGCACCATGACTTCAAGCGCGGTCTTGGTGCAGTTGAGAACGCCGAGGTAGTTGATGTTGATGATCTTTTGCCACAGGTCGGGGGTCGTCTGCGTGAAGAACATCAACTGGTCCCAGCCGACGTTGTTGACAAGGACATCGACGCGGCCGAACTTGTCAGTGGCCGCCTTGAACATGGCTTGCACCTGGTCGAGCTTGGTGACATCGGTTTTGACAACCTGCGCCGACGCCGCGCCGCTCGCCAGCGCGAGTTCCGCCGTCTTTTGCGCCTGCTTGTCGTCGATGTCCCCGATCGTGATGTTGGCACCTTCCGAGGCGAAGCCGAGCACGATGCCGCGGCCAATGTTCGAGCCGCCACCAGTGACAATGACCGATTTACCTTTTAGATCGAGATCCATATTTATTACTCCTTGCGCTTTTGGCGCCACATTTACGGAATTGATATTATAGCTGTCAAACGATAGTTAGGGAAGGTCTGCACAACCCCTGCCGGAGCGCCAGTTGATTCGTGCATCTTCACATCGTGAAATCAGCGTTGAACATCGTGCCGAATTCGCGGCTTTTTGACGCGATCTGGCCGGTTTCCGGGCCGTTGCCCGCGTTGCAGGCGCACTCATCCCACGGCACCCTGCAAAATCCGC
>JAKBDW010000275.1:0-2762 GCA_021834245.1 Pseudomonadota bacterium | reverse complement strand
TCTCCATAACGTGGCGAATGATACACAGACCAATCGGGTTCTAGTTTCGCGTCATTTCTTATATTTCGGCTCAAATGCTCCGACTGTCCCCACGGAAATATTTGCCGAAATGGGCTACCGCAACGGCCGCAATTACAGAGTATTCGATGACCAAGAGGCTAGTTCTCTTCTTAACTGGCTCAATTGCACGTATGGCAAGGATTTCGGATTGGTGCTCGGTGACCCATTTGATTTCGAGCATAGTTCAAGAAGATATGCTGGCGAGAACAACCATATCACCTAAGCTGGCATGTCTGGAGCCAAGCAGGTCATAGCATACTGACGACAATCCATAAGCGTTCTGATCGCTGAGTTTGATGTGGCGTCACCACAGTGTCCGAGGGCGCTATTCATCGGATCTGACCGCCAATCATTGACGTACCTGAGTGAAGCGTACCGGCCAAGACCTGTCCTTTCTGACCAGGCCGCGTGCCATCCTCCTAAGTCAGAGTCGAGCGAGCCCGCTAAGCACGAGCCAGGCAATTCGTTGCGGATCAGTGGATGCCATGAGTTCCCTGTTCTCCGCCTCGTCGAGTCCGTTATTGAGGGCAGACACCAAGCCGGCAGCGCCATACGCGCCGATTTCCTTGCCCATCTCTGCCATAGAGCGGAACTCACCGCCGTCCTGTGCGAAGAACTTTAGCGCTGCATCGTAATCGGGTATGTGCTGCCGTGACCACGCGTCAGCGAACTCAGACCGCTCGATGCCGAGCAAGGCGTCGCTCACGGCCCGCGCCGCGCCGCCGAATCCGCCGGCCACGTACAGTGGCTTGTTCTGTGCCAGCGATAACCAGGCTTCTTCCGCCACGCCGGGAACCAGACCGGAAAATCCCGACAGCCTGCCACCGGTCACCAGCCGCGCTTGAGATAGCGCCGTGACGTGGGATCGCATTGCGGTCAGGCCACGCGTCCACGCATAGCGACGCTGCGACGTATCCGAGCCCATAATGCGGCCATCCGCCGCTGGCGGAAACAGCTCATCGTCACTCCAAGGCAGGTCAGGTCGTGGGCCTTCCTCATAGGTCGCGACCTTCCCTGCGAACAGCTCCCATTCCGCGCCTCCATAGCCCAAGCGCAATGGCCACGGGGCGACGTTGAGTACGGCACCCTCCAACGGTGAGGCATCGGCGCCATGGGCGAGTTTCGAATAGGTGCGCACCAGTTCGAACAGGCGCACCGTGAAGTTGGAGGTGCCGGACAAACTGCCCTTGAGCGCGCCGCCATAGGCGATTTTCAGCCCCGCCAGTAGCAGGTACAAATGGATTTCGTCGGTCAGCGTCTCGAAGTGCTGGGGCGACAAGCCGTACTTGCGTGCATCATCGCTATCAGATATAGACACCGCAATGGTGTTAATAGCCGCGGGGCGCTGCCAACGTGCAACTTTGGTCAGCGGTGTCAGGAAGTGGGCCTTGGGGCGAAGCCGCTGCAACACTTGCAACTCATCCCTGCCCAAGGGGGGATCTGGGTAGAGGAAGGTTCCTTCGCTGTCGACCTCAACGCACTCCGTCGCCAAAGTCAAGGCCTCAGGCGCGGCCGGTAGCACACACTCGCCTGCGTCGGCGCTACTGTCCAATACTGCCCGGTTGTGCTTGAAGCGCAGGGCTTCCAACATTGCACGGTCGATCACCCACCGGGCATCGACCCGCGCATCCTCGCGGAATTGCCAGCGCACGGCCGGTACATTACCACCGTAAGGAAAGCGGCGTGGCTCGCCTGACTGAAGCGCGTCGACGAGCAAAATGTGCGCCCCACACTGCTTCGCCTCCAGCACTTCGCGCTGGCACCACGAACGCGAGCTGTAGTGGTCGGTTTGGAAAGCCAGCATGATGGAGCAATCACGGATGCCAGCGGAGATGGCGTTAGCGAAACCCTGGCCGGTGACGATCTGCTGGGTGTCGAACCACTGCTCGACCGGCAGTTCGTTTAGCAAAGCGCGGATATGACGTACCGGGTCGTCGTGGTGTTCCTGGTCCAGATCGGCTTTGGCATGGCTGAGAAAGATACTCACCGGCGCCTTCATCCGATCAGGTGCGATGGCTGGGACCTTGCCGTACTCGAGCAACTGAATCGACCGTGCCGAGATGTGGAACGACACCTCCGCCAGGCGAGCCTCCCTGGCACCTCTCGCGCTGCCGCTAGTCGCCAGCGGCGCTGGCAGAATGTGAAGCGCGTCGCCGAGACCGAATCCCTCCTGATCCAATGCCACCGGCAGAACATGGTGTGGGCTGGAATCGAGCGGTGTCAGCGCGACCGCGTTTTTCACGAACTCGATCCAAGCATCACCTGTCCCACTGGGTACGGTGCGCAGCATGCGAGCATCCACCAACACGACGACAATGGCATGTTTAGCCGTATCGAGCCAAATGCCGCCGGCGCTGTTCAATGTTGGAGGAAGATCATCGCCGCAGTCGGGCGTGAAGAACACAGGGATGCGCAAACCGCCACTCGCAGGCGGTTCGACGTAGCGGTGCATCAAGGCCCTAGCCAGTTCGTTGGCATCTACCGACTTCGGATGAGCCAGCAGGTGAAGGATTAGCGGCGGACGTCTATCCACTCTGTGAACTCCTGCGCCCTTAGTCAGCCGGTTGATGAAAAGGCTGGAAGGCTGACGCGGCTACACCGTTTAGAAAGCGCATCTTGATGACATCAAGGTTCTCCTTCTTGACAGCCTCACCGCGTCCGAGGCTAATCAAGCTCCGAATCTTCTCAGGGCGCGCGTCGTC
>JAKBDW010000432.1:0-11237 GCA_021834245.1 Pseudomonadota bacterium | reverse complement strand
GTGCATCGGATCCTAAAAACCCTGTGCGCTGCCGATCTGGTGATTCGCGACGTCGATGGCCAGGGTTACGAATGCGGTGGGCGGGTGCGCAACATGAGCGTGGCACTACTGATGCACTCGGGGCCGGCCACCGCCCGCCATGCCGTGCTACGCAAGCTCGGCGAGCGCATCGGCGAAACCGTCAACCTGACCGTGCTCGACGGCGACGAGGTGGTCTACCTCGATCGAGTCGAGACCGCCTCGCCACTACGCATGCACCTGCAACCGGGTTCGCATGTCCCGCTGCATTGCACCTCTAGCGGCAAGCTCCTACTGAGCCTACAGCCGGCTGCGTTGCGCAACCGCATCGTCGACGCGCTACCGCTGAAAAAAATGACCGATTTCACCATCACTGACGCCGCACATCTCCGCCAAGATCTGGTCGAAACCCGCAAGCGCCGCATCGGCCTAAACGACCAGGAATTCATCCACGGTATGGTGTCGATCGCCGTGCCAGTGATGCGCGACGCCTACCGCGCCTGGGCTGCGATCGCGGTGCAGGCACCCTTGGCCCGATCCGATATCAACGGCCTGCTCGAACACTTACCAGTGCTGCGCGAAGCCGCAGCAGCGATCGCCGCTATGGTGACGCCGCCAACGCCACGCAGGGTACGTGTCCAACGCGACACTCAAGAAGTTGACGCCGAACAGCTTTGACGCTGTGACTGACGCCGTTTTCTTCCACTGATTTGACAAGGATATTTCATGATCACCATACAAGCCTCCCCTGGCACAACTGGCGAGGTGCTAGCCCAAGTGTCGGCCTGCGTGGCGCGTGCACGCGTTGCCCAGCACCAGTTCGAGCGCTACACCCAGGAACAGGTCGACGAGGTTGTACTCGCTGTTGGTTGGGCCATCATGGAGCCACGGCGCAATCGGGCGCTGGCCGAGCGTGCCGTCGCTGACACAGGGCTGGGCAACGTAGCCGACAAGGTGATCAAGAATCATCGCAAGACCCTGGGTTTGTTGCGCGATCTGCGCGGCTGTAAGTCGGTCGGCGTGATAGGCGAGGACCCGGCTAAGGGTGTCATCGAGATCGCTCGCCCGGTCGGGGTCGTCGGCGCCGTCACCCCCTCGACCAATCCGGCGGCCACACCAGCGAACAAGATCATCAACGCCCTGAAGGGGCGCAATACCATCATTCTGTCGCCGTCACCGAAGGGCTACAGCACAGGCACGCTACTGCTGCAGTACATATGCGAGGAACTCGACCGCATCGGCGCGCCGCACGACCTCGTACAGCTGTTGCCTGCCCCAGTGACCAAGTCTGCGACCCAGGAATTGATGCGTCAGGTTGACCTCGTCGTAGTCACGGGATCGCAGAGCAATGTGCGTGCGGCGTACGCTAGCGGCACCCCGGCGATAGGCGTGGGCGCTGGCAACGTCGCTGTGATCGTCGACGAAACCTGCAATGTCGAACAGGCGGCGCAGAAAATCCGCCGATCGAAAGTATTCGACAACGCCACCAGTTGTTCGTCGGAAAATAGTCTTGTCATCGTGGATGCCGTGTATGGTGCCACCATCGACGCTCTGCTCCGCCAAGGCGGCGTGCTGCTCGACGCGGCACAAAAACAATGCCTGCAAGACACAATGTGGCCCGATGGGAAGCTCTCACCGGCTGTAACTGCCAAGTCAGCTCCCACCATCGCCGCACTCGCCGGGTTGCGGGGCCCAAAATTCGAACGGGCGCAGTTCCTCATGGTCGAGGAGACAGGGGTTGGCGACGAGCATCCGTTTTCCGGCGAGAAGCTCTCGCCAGTGCTAGCCGTTTACCGTGCCAGCGGATTCACCGAGGCCATGGACAAGGTGCGGTGCATCTATGCACACGAAGGCGCCGGACACTCCATCGGCATCCACTCCGAGGACCGCAATCGGCCACTGCAGCTTGGCCTACACATGCCGGCCTGTCGGATCATCGTCAACCAAGCGCACTGCTTCGCCACCGGGGGCAGTTTCGACAATGGACTGCCCTTCTCGTTGTCGATGGGTTGCGGCACCTGGGGACGCAACAGCATTTCTGATAATCTGAATTACAGGCATTTTCTTAACATCACGCGCATTGCAACGCCCTGCACTCCGGATGAGCCCTCTCCACAGGATATTTTCGGTGAGTACAAACGACGCCACGGCATCGTCTGATGCCAGCGCGGCGGGGCGCAGGCCCCCGTCCTAGACGATGCCAGCACGTTCCACCCCACTGTTGTGGAAACAGCTCCTGCAACGCTCGGCGCAGGAAAATCTGAGCCTGCAAGGGCGGATCAGAGAAATGCTGGTGTCGGCGATCCTCGATGGTCGGATCGCGCCCGGTGCGCCGCTTCCTTCCGGCCGCGAAATGGCGAATCAACTCAGCGTGGCACGTAACACGGTGGTTCTGGCCTACAGACAACTGAGCGACGAGGGTTTCCTCCTGTCGCGCCAGCGCAGCGGGCATTTCGTCAACCCGGAATTCGTTGTCGGACAGCATGTGGCGCCCAAGCAGGGCGTCAGTGGGTACAACGGGGGGCTGGCATCAACGAACTGGCACACCAGGCTTCGCCTGCGCCCCACTGCGCAGCGCAGTATCCACAAACCGGCCGATTGGCAGAAATTCCCATACCCCTTTCTTTACGGGCAGTTCGATGCCTCGCTGTTCCCAACCACCAACTGGCGCGAATGCTGTCTGAAGGCGCTGTCAGTACTCGACATCCGTGACTGGGCCCCGGATCACATCAGTCGTGACGACGATTCGCTGGTGCAGCAGATACGCTCTCGCGTCCTGCCGCGTCGTGGGGTGTGGGCGGCGGCGGACGAGATCATGGTCACCGTCGGCGCGCAGCATGCAATGTATCTAGTCGCTGACCTGCTGATTGGCGAGGACTCGCGGGTGGCTCTGGAAGATCCCGGCTATCCCGATGCGCGAAACATTTTCGCTAGACGCACACCCCATCTGCTGCCGATCGCGGTCGATCATCACGGGCTCCCCATCGACAGTCGGCTCGACCACGTCGACTACCTGTACGTCACGCCGAGCCACCAGTGCCCGACCGGAGTGACAATGCCACTGGAGAGTCGCCTCGAACTGTTACGACGGGCTGACGAGCGCGATTTCATCATCATTGAGGACGACTTTGAGAGCGAGAACCGTTTTGGCGGTGACCCGATACCGGCGCTGAAGAGCCTGGACCACAACAACCGTGTGATCTACATCGGCAGCCTCTCCAAGAGCTGGGCACCGGGGTTGCGACTGGGCTATATCGTCGCCCCGGAGGAACTGATCGCCGAATTTCGCGCCCTGCGTCGCCTCATGCTGCGCCACCCTTCGGCATTCATCCAGCGCGCCTTCGCACTATTTCTATCGCTGGGCCATCACGACTCGCAGTTACGGCGCGTCGCGCTGGCGCACAGCGAGCGCTGTCGCGCCATGCTCGACGCACTGGCCCAGCACGCGCCGCAATGCGAGGTCACTTCAATCATCGGGGGAGGCTCGTGCTGGGTACGGCTTCCTGAAGGCCTGTGCACCAGTACGTTGCAGCTGCAGGCTGCCGCCCGGGGCGTCCTGCTCGAGCCTGGGGACGTATTCTTTTTCTCGACCCCCGCGCCTGGCTCGTTCCTGCGCCTGGGCTTCCAATCGATTCCCGAGAAGGCGATTGGGCCTGGCATTGCCATCCTCGGCCAAGTAATCCGCTCGCTGCAAGGCAACTGACCTTAACTGGCCCCGCTCGCCTCTACAGGCCAATGCTGCAGCCGCATTCAGTGTGCCAGAATAGACATCGCGCGTTTTTTCAGATCCAGGAAATGCGGGTCGAAGGCGATCTCGGCCAAGCGGGGACGCTCCAGTTCGATGGGTATGTCCAGCGCGACCCGGCCTGGTCTGGCCGTCAGCACGATCAGTCTGGTGCCAAGAAAAATTGCTTCGTCAATGTCGTGCGTAATGAATACGATGGTGCAATGCAACTGATCCCACAGCGTAACCAAAAAAGACTGCATCGACGCACGTGTCTGGGCATCAAGTGCGCCGAACGGCTCGTCCATCAGCAACACCTTCGGCTTCATCACCAGTGCGCGAGCAATCGCGACCCGCTGCTGCATGCCCCCCGATAGCTCGTAAGGCTTGTGGGACGCGAAGCCCTCGAGTCCGATGATGCGCAGGATGTCCGATGAAGCCTTACGGCGCTCCTTCTTGGATACCCCGTGCAGCGATAAGCCGAACTCGATGTTGTCTTCCACGCTAAGCCATGGGAACAGGCCGGCCTGCTGAAATACGACCACACGGTCCGCGCCAGGCTGATCCTTTTGCTCGCCGTCGACGTAAATCGCTCCCTTCGTCGGTATTGCCAACCCAGCCAGCAGGTGTAGGAGTGTCGTCTTGCCACAACCCGACGATCCCAACACCGTGATGAATTCGCCGCTCTCGAATTGCAGGTTGATGTTTTCGAGTGCGGTTGTGCCGCCGAAGGTTTTATAGAGAGAATCGATAACAATATTCACGTTCAACTCCACCAATCAGTTTAGTGGGATAGGAAGGCAGAGAATTGCGGGGCGACGTTGGCACTGAAGTTCGAGGGCACATCCTGTATCCGCCCAATATCCTTGAGAACCTTGGCGGTGTTCACCAGTGTTTGATAGGTTGCCGAACTATTGATGCCTTTGCCGCTGCCCATGACCTTCTCAGTGGTTTGATCCTTCCCTGAAAATATTTCGTAGCCAGCGAGTTGGCTACGCGCCATTGGAACCGTTACCCCAGTTTCCTTGGCCATCGCCTGCAGGGCTTTTTTCGGATCGTCCTTGGTGATTTTGTAGCCTTCGTCAAGCGCGCCCACGAAGCCGCGGACCAACTCCGGATGTGCCTTTGCCCAGTCTGCATTGGCAATGCAGACGTTATAACTTGACGCAGACCGCGGCAAGTCAGCATCAGTCTTGATCACCTTTCCGCCGGCCTCGCGTAGTGCTCTAATCACCGGATCCCAAACGATGGCAGCGTATATATCCCCCGTAACCCATGAAGTACGCATCTGCGGCGGCGCCATATTAATCTGAGTCACAGAGGCATATGGCACATGCGCCTCGGATAGGAAAGTGGCTAATTCGAAAGATGATTGCGATCCTGCGACGATGGCAATTTTTTTACCTGAAAGCTCTGAAACATCCTTGATCCCGCTGCCAGCCTTAACCACAATCCCTGCTGCATTCGTGTAGCGTTCTTGATTGTAAACAATCGTCATTGGCAAGCCTTGCGCAATCGCTGTCACTAACGGCGGTATCCCGATGCCGCACATGAAATTAAGACTGTTCGATGCTAGTGCACTCATTGCAGCTGGGCCGGAACTGAACATCTTGTACTCAACATTCGCGTGCATATGTTTTTCGAATAATTTGTCTGCCATCGAAACCATATAGGGATCGGCTCCGTTATTCTCGTAGCCGATGATCGCGTCAGACCGCGAAGCGGCATAAACGGCGGCCGGTACCAACGTGATACAAGCCAGCAACGGAATATATGCAAGTTTCATCCATCGAACTGATTTCATCATTTTCACCTTTAAGGTTCAGCCCTGGCCGCGCCAAGGTACAACTATGTTTTCAATTTTCCGAATGACCAGTTCCATACCGTAGCCAATCAGCCCGATGATGACGATTCCGACAATAACGATACTCACCTGCAGAGCCTGTCCTGCAAACTGAACCAGCCAGCCCAAACCACTGCTCGCAGCGATCAGCTCCGCCGCCACCAAGCAGGTCCATGCAACACCGATTCCGACCCGCATGGCAGTGAAAATCTCGGGAAGTGCTGAAGGCAGTACGACCTTGCGAAAAATCTGCCCATTGGTCGCTCCAAGCGTCCTTGCAACCGAAATGCGTAGTGGCGGCGTACTTTTCACGCCCGACATCGTCCCGATAATGATGACAGGAATCGTTCCAACCAGAATCAGAATGACTTTCGGGAGTTCCCCGATACCAAACCAAACCACGAGCAGGGGAATATAGGCAAGCGGCGGCACGGGACGTATGAACTGAAGCATCGGGTCGATAATATCAAATACGACTTTATTTCTTGACATCATCAATCCGATCGGCACTCCGATCACAATCGCCCCAACAAAACCGATTAGAATTCGGAAAGAACTGATGAAAATGTCGTTAGCCAAGGTTTGGCCGCCATAACCCTCACGCAAAATTGTTACCAATGATTGCCAAACCGCTATTGGCGATGGCAGGGCAAAGGGCGGGAAAACCTTGAGAATGGTTACCAGTTGCCAGATCACCAACACTCCAACGAGAACCAGCGGCGTCGTCCAGTTGAAACGGAACCGCGACTTCTTGCCCTGCTCAAATCGCGCCTGTGTTGCTGCCTGACTGCGCATGGATACGGATTGGAATTTCAAGGTATTCCCCTGCTCTGGTCGCATGTTCATCACAAGTTCTTTTCGCCTCATCCGGCGACTATGCGGTCTTTGCGGAACGCGTTCTTCACCAAGATCAGGGCCCCGGCGAACGTGAAGACGTCAACCATCCGGGCATGCACCCGGCCACCATCTAGACGAGTACCGACAAATGTCGATTCGGTAAAGCCTCGATCTCCGCATACGCAATGCACGGGATCCAGCCAAGCGGCATCGGGAAAAGTTTTCCATGCCGCAACAAATCCAGCCCTAACCTCTTTAGCGCCGCGAAATGTGCGCCCCATCATATCTGGTCCAGCAACGGCATGGAAAATACAATCATCGGCCATAAACGACATTAGTCGGTCCAGATCATGGGTATTCCATGCATCCGAAAATGCCTGCAAACTCTCGATGCTCGGGTTCATATCGCTTTTTGCTGACTTGTTGAATGGGTCCAAATATAAACACTAGCGCGAGAATTTGTGTAGATCCAGTTGACACCTTTTGATAGGTCCACGTCAACGTCCCTGCACAATGCCTCTCGTAACGCAGCTTGTTGACCGGCAATGTAAGGGTAATCAATAATAGGGTAAACCATGATTTTTCGAGGTTTGTAGAAGGATCGCGCGATGGTCATGCCGATCACAAATTACGAGCGGCGAATCCAGTCACTTCTGTAGCGTGTGGCCAACCACTCACGGGATCTAGCTGAAATTATGTTCGCACCGCGCCTAGTACTAGCAAGTTGATTGGCGAAAATTGCCAGCCTCGCACCTCATGAGGATTTTCTCTGCAAAAAATTTCTGGACCAACATATTCCCTGCAACTGGCCCCATGCTGCCGTGAGATGGTCGCCTATGATGTTTAGAGTAACCAGGACTTTCACCGAATACAAACCATGAATTCCTCCATTGCGCCTACCGCCCGCTCCATCCTGAGCCCCTATGAACCCCGCTATGACCCCCTAGTCGACGCCACTCCGGGACGGGGTGCGGATTACGCACCAACCTACTGGGTTGCCAGTGCTGGCGTTCCACCACAGGATGATGGGCCGGTGACTGGCGACCAAGACGTCGACGTCGCGATCGTCGGCTCAGGCTTTACTGGTCTTGCCGCTGCATTGTTCCTGGCTCGCGAGCATGGCATCCGCGCCACAGTGTTGGAAGCCAACCAGACCGCGTGGGGTTGTACCAGCCGCAACGGTGGCCAGGGACAGAATGCCACAGGCCGGCTGTATCGCTCTCAATGGATCGAGCGCTGGGGTCAGAAAACCGCGCTGCGACTCGACCAAGAGGTGCGAGAAGGCTTCGAAACATTCAAGTCACTGGTTGCCGAGTTTCCCGAGTGTGAGCCTCAGCCGGGCGGGCATCTGTACATCGCGCATCGTGACAAGAAAATGGCTTTCCTGCGCAACGAGGGCGAGGTCATGCGCAAGGTCTTCGGCTATGACACACATATGCTGAGCCGCGAAGAGATTCATCGGGACTACGTGATGGATGCTGAGGCGCGCGGTGCTCTGCACGAACCTGACGGTATCGGCGTGCATCCGCTCAAACTTGCCTTCGCCTACCAACGAACAGCCCGCGGTTTAGGCGTGAAAATACATACCGCAAGCCCTGTTATCCGTGTCGAGGGTGGCCAAGGCAAATACCTGCTGCATACGCCGGGCGGGGTGGTGCGCGCACGGGCCGTCGCCTTCGCTACAGGCGGCTACACCAATCACGCTCTACATCCGTCGCTTTGCCGGAAAATCCTGCCAATCCTCTCCAACTCGCTGGTCACGAGGGCGCTGACTGAGCAGGAAATCTCAGACACCAATTTCCGCACGCACGAGGTCATTACCGACACCCGTACACTGCGCTTTTACTATCGCTTGCTGCCTGACAGGCGGGTGCAAATAGGCAGTCGCAGCTCCATCACGGGCGCCGATGCCCCTAACCCCAAGCATTTGCAGTTGCTAATCCACGGCCTGCACCGCAAGTTTCCCGCGCTGAGCAAGGTCAGCATCGATTTTTCCTGGTGGGGATGGGTCGACGTCAGTCACGACATGATGCCGCGCATTTACCAGCCCGATGCGAACGAAACGGTGTTTTACGCGCTGGGCTACGGTGGCAACGGCGTGTCCTTTTCTGCCCACGCAGGGCGCCGACTAGCCCAGCGCATCGCCGGCCAGCACCCGGCCGTCTTCGACCTACCAATCTACAACTCCGCACTTGAATACCCTAATGCGTTCAAATTGATCCGCTCACCAGCGCTTGCACCATTTCGGCGTCTTGGGCAACGTGTTCTGTACCGTTGGTACTACTTGCGTGACGAAATGCTGTGAGCATCCGCCCCAACAGTCGGAGCCAAGCTGAACGAAGAAAAGTCTGCTGCATTATCCGAGACAGTTTCCCAGGTTTTTGCCTGACAACCTGCTCAGGCGCCATCGCCCCGCGAAATTCCCTCCATTAGCAGCACGGATACCAAACTGATTAGAGCCACGACCACCATATATGCCGCCACCAACGATGGATCGCCATGCCCGGCATCGATTAGAGCGGTGGCGATCAGCGGCGTGAGTCCGCTGGCGAAGATGCCGGAGAACTGATAGGCAAATGACACCCCGGTATAGCGCACATTGGCGTCAAATTGGCTGGCGAACAGTGATGATTCTGGTCCGTACACCATCGGATAGGCGAAGGAAAACGGAACGATAACCGATAGCATGACTACGATGGGGTCGTGGGCACCGTAGTGACTCATGACCCAGAACGCGCCAACGCTGGCTACAGCGATGAACACCGTGCCGATGGCAAAGATGCGCTTGAGCCCGAAGCGGTCTGCCAACATCCCAGAGATCACAATAAAGGGCAGCATGAGCACCGAAGCCAAGATCACCGTATTCAGCGCCAAGCCGCGCCCCAGTCCTAGTGAATGCGTGATGTAGTAGATGATGAACACGCCGAAAGTATTGAAGCAGGCTCCCTCAACGTACCGAGCACCAAGTGTCAACAGCACTTCGCGTTTGTAGTTGCGGAACAACTCCTTTAGTGGCACCGCGACAATGCGCTTATCGCTGCGTGCCTTCTCGAAGTCAGGCGTCTCGAGAATCTTCAGCCGCACGTAAAGGCCGATGGCAACCAGAAGTCCACTAAGGAAAAACGCGACGCGCCAACCCCAACTTATGAACGCTGAGTCGGGTAAAAAGTTCAGTACTGCAACCACGCCTGCGCTGCTCATTAGGCCTAATGGAACGCCCAATTGCGGCCAACTACCGTACAAGCTGCGCTTACCCGGTGCGGCATGCTCGATAGTCATTAGCACTGCCCCACCCCATTCGCCGCCGATACCAATTCCCTGCAAGATGCGCAGCAGCAGCAGCAGCAAGGGGGCCGCTACGCCAATGACGTTGGCAGTCGGAAGCGCGCCAATCAGGAAAGTTGCACCACCCATGATCAGCATAGTCAACACCAAGATGGTTTTGCGACCTATGCGGTCACCGAAATGTCCGAAGATGATGCCGCCGATGGGCCGGGACAGAAACCCCACCGCAAAGGTCGTATAGGCTGCAATCGTGCCCAGTGCGGGTGACAGTTCCGGAAAGAATAATCGGTTCAGCACCAGGGGGGTCAGCACTCCGTAGAGAAAGAAGTCGTACCACTCGATGGTCGTCCCCAGGGTGCTAGCGAACACGATCAGCGCCTTACTCACCTGCGGGGACGAATCGGAACGGGATGCGCTAATGTTCAGTGCCGAGTCCGTCTGTGGTTGCGATGTTTTCATGTTGTCTCCTTGACTGTAATTTCTCGACTGGATGTGCGAACTTGCGGCTGCGCATATCCTGGAACGGATGGCTGTGCAGTGATGACGCATCCATCAAATTAAATGAGACGTATCGTTCCGTTTGAAGGAATATAGGCGCACTCTGGCCAAGACACAACGCCGCGGAATTGGTGGTTTCCCGGGGCCTGCATGTCTGTGCTTCTTTATCGGGCCTCGAATGGAATTCGCCTGAGCAAGCCCACAGTGGCCATTGTTTTCATCGGTCGGCGCAACTCGAAGCTGGCATACACGATTACATTCGCTATTACAACCACGAGCGCGTCAAGCACGGGCTGCAAGGGCTCAGCCCGGTGGGGTATCGGCTGAGAAATACCGCATGATCAGCGGGATCGCAACTGTCCAACTTCTGGGGGTCAGTTCACACCCGGAGCGGTTCTGACCCTGCGACAATGAGCAAGCAACTCACTGCACCTAAATCACGCTTACCAATCATCGCAATGTCTGCGGATGCGCAGATGGCGCCGCCGCTGCGTGTGGGGTTTTTACTTGCGCCGCGCTTTACGCTAACTGCATTTGCCGGGTTTGTCGACGCACTCCGCCTAGCTGCCGACGACGGGGACCGCAGCCGGCCCCGACTTTGCCGTTGGGATATTCTTGACACAGGAGGGCCGTTTGTATCCAGTTGCGGCGCGAGTGTGGCGCCTACAGCGCTCATGGAAACCCCAGAGTCATACGACTACCTCGTTATCGTGGGAGGTCTGCTACACGGCGGTCAACAGATACCTGACTCAATGTATGCATTCCTCCGAGAGGCAGCGGCAAAACGGGTGCCCCTTGTGGGGCTATGCACAGGCTCCTTTGTACTGGCTCGGGCTGGTTTGCTTGAAGGGTATCTGACGTGCGTGAGTTGGTTCCATCGCGAAGCTTTCGCCGCTGAGTTCGGGCACCTGCGTATCGTATCGAACCAGATGTTCGTAGTGGATCGTGATCGACTGACATGCGCCGGTGGAACCAGCGTGGTCCACTTGGCTGCATACCTCATTGAGAAGGCAATAGGGCGTGCGAGCGCCG
>JAKBDW010000579.1:0-11247 GCA_021834245.1 Pseudomonadota bacterium | reverse complement strand
TACGCCTGACATGCGCTTTGGCGCGCTGCCGCGTCGCAGCTGGGATAACCTGGACGGTCTGCAAATAAACGAGCTCCAGACAGTGTGGCGTTATTTCGATGGACAGACCGACGATGCAGCTCTCGCGCGCGCTGTCATGCGCTCGGCAGCCAGCTTCGGTGCCGAACTGGTCTGTCCGGCGGATTTCGTGTCTGCTTCCCGCACGTCCGCCGGCTACCATGTTTCCTACATACACGAAGGCAATGAAAGGGAAAGTCTTTGTCGGACACTGGTGAATGCGACAGGTCCATGGGTGGATTTGACTGCGCAGCGTGTATATCCGCCGCCGCCACGTCTGGCGGTCGATCTGATTCAGGGCACGCATATCGTGTTATCCGGCCAAATGAATCAGGGTGTCTATTACGTGGAAGCCCCGGCAGATGGGCGCGCAGTTTTCGTCATGCCATGGAAGGATCGCACCCTGGTGGGCACTACTGAGACAGTGTACGAGGGAGATCCGGCACTCACTCACCCGCTACCACAAGAGATCAGTTACCTCACAACCACCATGCGCCATTATTTTCCCGGACATAATCTCGATATCCAGGAGAGCTTTTCCGGTCTGCGGGTCTTGCCAAAAGGAAATGCCAGCCCGTTTCGTCGCACGCGCGAAACGCTCCTTCTGCGAGAGTCGTCGAATCCGGCGCGCTATATTGCCGTTTATGGCGGCAAGCTTACGGGCTACCGCTTGACCGCTGCACGCATTCTTCGCCTGCTCCACCCGGCATTGCCACATAGGGCGGCACTGGCTGATACTTCGCGCCTTGCGCTGACTCCCAATTAGACGTTGCGTGCGTTACTGATGGACCATTTATGTCTGAAACCGCCGAACCACCGTGGATTCAAATCTCGCCCGACGAACTGATTGCGCTTGAAGCGGAGCTGCGTCAACTCATCCCCCTCGCGGCAGCCATGGATGTGCGCACGCGAGGTTTCGACGGGCGCAGTCTGATTCTCGTTGCGCCGCTCGAACCCAACGTGAATCCGAAGGGAACAGCATTTGCCGGAAGTCTGTACTCTCTCGCGGCACTGGCTGGGTGGGGCATGGTTCGCCTGCTCACACGCAGCATGCGCCTTCGGTGCGATATTGTCATTCAGGAGAGCACGATCTCCTATCTCAATCCAGTAGAGACGAGTTTCGAGGCCGTATGCCCTCTACCCGAGGCGAACGAATGGGCAAGATTTTCCGCGACACTACTGCGCCGCGGAAAAGCACGCATTACCCTCGATGTATCGATAAACCAAGATGGCAGGACAGGTGTGAAATTTCACGGCGCCTATGTCGCCAGTCAACTGGCGGCCGATCCCAACATCGTGGCGTGATTCTCGGTTCCTCTTGATTTTTCAGTAGCTTACGGCGCCCTGGTAAAGGGGTCCGTGCCAAAAGCTATAGTTACTGTATGTTCAGAAAGAACTCCCAACACGTCATTGCGCTGGGATTCGGGCTGGTTCTCGTGCTGCTGCTCAGCGTCACGGCTCTCGGCTTGATTCAAATGCGTGACGTCAACAAACGCCTGCAGAACATCATACTGCAGAACAGCCTCCAATCCGACCTAGTTTTCACGATGCACTATGCAGCGCGCGAGCGCGCACTTTTGCTTTTTTCGATGGCGCTAACACATGATCCATTCGTACGCGAAGACAATTACACGCGATTCAACCAGATGGCAACCGATTTTGCCGATGCGCGCGAACGGCTTCTCCAAATGCCGCTCAGTCAGAAGGAACGTGCAATTCTCGTGCTTCAGGGAAAGCTCATCTCCACATCCATGCCTTTGCAGCAGCATGTTGCCGATCTCCTCATGGAGAATAACGTCAAGGTTGCGGATTCTCTGCTGCTGACCAAAGCAGTCCCGGCGCAGACAAAGGTTTTAGAACAACTCGGACAGCTGATCGATCTGCAAAAAGAGATTGCGCGCGCGACAGTTGCCACAGCAGCACGTTCCGCCCGCTATGCCTATATCTATACTATGACGATTGGTGCACTGGCGGTGCTGCTCTGCACGCTGGTCGCCATTTCGGTAATTCGTCGGGTCAAACGCGCCGAGGACGCCTTGTTCCGGGAAAAGGAACTTGCCGAGATCACACTGCATTCCATCGGCGATGCCGTGATTACCGCCAATGTCGAAGGAAATGTCGAATATATCAATCCGATAGCCGAAAAAATGACTGGCTGGACAGCGGCTACCGCCGAGAGGCTACCGCTTGCAGATGTGCTCCATATAATCGACGAAGTGTCGCGCGCACCTATTGGCATTCAGCGCCTGCTCGATGACCCCACAGGCGGTATCCCGGGGCATTGCATCCTCCGCCACAAAGATTCGCGCGAATTCATAATTGAGACGTCCTGCTCACCAATTCTCGGTCGTGCTGATCGTACCATGGGGTCGGTTCTGGTGTTCCGTGATGTAACCCAAGCAAGATCCCTGGCGCAACAGCTGAATTGGCAAGCCCGCCATGACTCGCTCACTGGATTGGCAAATAGGTATGAATTCGAACACCAGCTTGGCAAGCTCCTGGAAAGTGCCCAAATGCTGGAGAAGCATCACGCATTGCTCTACATCGACATGGACCAGTTCAAGCTAGTCAACGACACTTGCGGCCACGTCGCGGGCGACGAACTGCTGCGTCAAATCGCGATCATCCTCGGCGCGCGCCTGAGAGAGGCCGACACTCTCGCACGTCTGGGCGGCGACGAGTTCGGGGTTCTGCTGGAAGGCTGTCCAGAGGAACAAGCGCAACGGATTGCGGCCAGTCTGCTGGACGCAGTGCATGACTTTCGGTTTGCCTGGCTGGACAAAATATTTGAGGTTGGACTGAGCATCGGACTAGTGTCAATCGGACCGGAAGATCGAGACCTCGACAGAATTCTGAGCGCGGCGGACGAGGCCTGTTACACCGCGAAGGATAATGGCCGCAACCGGGTGCACCTCTACCGCTCTGACGACCAGGATCTCTTGCAGCGTCGCGGCCAGATGCATTGGGCTACGCGGATCAGCAGCGCTTTGGAGCAAAAGCGCTTTCGACTGTTTTATCAGGCAATTTCGCCGCTGTCCTCCGAAGATTCAGCGGAACATTACGAAATATTGCTGCGCATGGTCGATGAGAACAACAATCTGATATCACCCATGGCGTTCATCCCGGCTGCAGAACGCTACCACATGATGTCTTCTATCGATCGCTGGGTAATTAGATCCCTTTTCAGCACCCAGGGGCCGTTTCTCCGCCAAGGCAGGGATGGGCGACAACCACATACAAAGGCACCACTTTGCGCGATCAATCTTTCGGGCACGGCGGTCGGCGATGATGCGTTTCTTGATTATGTTCAGGAACAGATCAGCCAGTACAACATACCGCCCAGCGCACTATGCTTTGAAATCACGGAAACCGCGGCAATTACCAATCTCAATAAGGCATCGCGCTTCATGCACGAACTCAGGAGCCTCGGTTGTCACTTTGCGCTAGATGACTTCGGCAGCGGCATGTCCTCTTTCGCCTACCTGAAACATCTTCCGGTCGACTACCTCAAGATCGACGGTTCTTTCGTCAGAGACATTGTTCGTGATCCGGTCGATTTCGCGCTGGTCGAGGCAATTAATCGCATTGGCCACGTACTGGGAATGCGCACAATCGCAGAATCAGCGGAAAGCGAAGCCATCCTGGAAAAACTGCGCGATCTGGGGGTCGACTATGTACAGGGAAACGCCATCCACGTGCCGGAGTTGCTCACAGAATTTCCGGCGATGACCAGCCGCGCCGACGCACCGAAATTCTTCTCGCGCTGACTGCGCCGGCGCCGAAGCAGACCTAGGAAGGATTTTGAGACGAAACGCCTTGGCGTTGCCGAATTATGCGGTTTTTTTGCCGACTATCACTGCTTCATTGCCGTTGGCGAACAGATAAATACTCGGTTCCATGCCTACCTTTTCGAACTCGGCGCTGATTTCCTGCGGCGTCAGGAAGTGATTACCCTGCACATGCTCCGTCAGATTCTGGAACGCCATGGTCCGGCGGCCCGGTTGCGCAAGATCAGCCCGCTTGCTCGGCCATCTTGGCTCCCAAATCACAGCAACTCCGCCGCGCCGCAGAGAATCGCGCAAGATAGCGAACACCTTTTCCTTTTCGTCCCATACATGATGCAGAGCGCGCGTCATGGAAATGAGATCTACTGGCTGATCGACGGTATAGTTGTAGATATCGCCCACTTGGAAGCGCAGTCTCCCGCCCAGCCCCTCGGCAGTCGCGCGTGCCTCAGCTTGGCGGATGTTTTCTTCAAAGCCGTCTAAGCCAATACCGCGCAGGTGTGGAAATCGCGCCGCCAACCTGCGCAGGTACCAGCCGTTGCCGCAGCCAAGATCGACGGCAATGCCGGCTGCCGAATTGACTTCCGCAAATGCCGGAACTTGCGGCAGGATTTGCGTTTCAAACAGTGATCCGAAATTGGCTTCAAGCATAGGCGCAAACCACGGCAATATGCTCTCGCGCTCCCCAAGCACCTTCTCTCCGGGGCGCTCACCGGTTTTCATCAAAGTTGCGGCTCGCTCCGCCATATGCGCCGATAACACTGATTGCACTGCAAAAGGCATCAGCGTTCCGGCGACTTCCGGGCGAAAGGCTTGTCCCAGATCTGTCAGGCGAAACTCGCTGTCAGACTCGGACAAGTAACCGAAAGCAAACGCTGCGTCGCACCAGCGTGTAACATAATCGACATCAACGCCCGCGGCAGCGGCAAGTCTTGGCGCGCTTGCCTGCCCTAGTCGATCCAGCTGTGACAGAAGTCCGTTGGCGACACCGATAAACGCGATCTCGAGCGCAATTGCGCCCTGCACCTGCGCGATGACTTGTTCTCGCTGCTCTTGGCTGACGGTCATGCCACTAATCCGAGGTTGGGGCACCAGAGGGGTTCTGGCGGATGTTCGTGCCCAATTTTAGCACGCCTCGGGCGACAAGCGTGCAACAGCTCGTTCCATTGCTGTCCGCCAGCGCTGATAGCGGGCAGCAAAAGGTGGATTCTCACCTGGCCGAAACCACGTGCCGCCGTCAGCTTCCCGCCACGGTTCAGTCGGTTCCACCAGCAGATAGGCGAGGCCGCGTGAGGTCGCTTCGTATTCCATCGGACGAAATACAGGCAAGTGGCTTATATCCGCCAGGCGCTGGCAAAGCCCGTCGATCTGCGCCACACCACCGCTGATGACGATATGTTGCAGTGTTTGCGCCAGTTGGCGAAACCGCTCGAGATTGACTTGCAACAGGAAAACAATGCTTTCTGCGACAGCCACGACCTGCTGCCAGGGCTCACCGCCGCCAATGAATTGCGAAGAAAAGTTGGCGATCCAGAATGGCGCCGCGAGGCCGCTGATGCCGTTGAGAAACAAGGGCGGTTCGCCGGGACGGTCAAGCCAACCCGCAAGACTTGCCTCCAAGTCAGCTAATTCCAATTGTTGCTGTATCCACTGCAAGGCACTACCGGCACCATTGATGGTGGCTTCAATCACATAGGTGCTAGTGCCACGGTCATCAAGCACAACGCTTGTCAGAAGTGCGGGGTCTCGCTCAAGGTGCCCCACGCAAGGGTATTGAATGAATGCGCCCGTGCCGACATTGATATAGACAAGCGACGATTGTGGCGGCCCGAATGCAAACAGTGCGGCGGATTGATCTCCGGTAACAATCGCAAGCGGGATATTTTTCCCGGCAACGGGGATGCGGCCAAAATCAAATCGGCTTGGTGCGCAACGCGGCAAGAGCGCCCGCGGAATGCCGAACAGATTCAGCAACCGCGCATCCCAGTCGTGAGTTTCCAGGTCGAAAAGAAGAGTGCGCGCGGCAATGGCAGGATCAGTCAGAAATGAACGCTCGGCTGTCAGTCGAAAGATCAGAAAACTTGCGAGCGGGCCGATGCAGAGCTCTCCCTGTTGCTGCGCGGACTGAACTGCCGGCAGGTTCTCAAGGCACCAGCGCAATTTGCTGACGCCATAATGTGCAGACAACATGAGGCCCGTAGACGCGTGAATCTGTGTCCGCTGTGGTTCGAACTTCTCAAGCCACGCGTGCGCTCGCCGATCCTGCCAGCTGATTACCGGGGACAACGCCATACCGCTGGCTCTGTTCCAGCAGACGACACTGGAACGCTGGCAGGCAAGTCCGGCGCTCACAACCTGCAATGGATCCCGACTTCGCAGCACCTGCTGGATGCAGTCTTGTACTGAGCGAACAACCGCTTCCGCATCTTGCTCGACCCACTCTGGTCTGGGTCTAATCTCCGGCACCACCCGTTCGACGCGCGCCAGCGCGCGGCCCCGGACGTCGAACAACATTGCCCGACTGGCATGACCGCCCTGATCTATGGTCAGGTACAATGCTGCGCTACCCATTTGCGTCGCCGTTTCGAGACAAACCCGAACCTTTGCATGCATGCAGCGGCCGGTGAAATGTTACGGCCACTAGCCGCACAGATTAGCCGTGACTATCAACCAGCGCCGTCCAGTCATAGTTGCCTGCCCCGCTCGCCAGAAACCAGGAATTTAGTACCGACTCCTTGTTATAAGCGAGCATCTTGCCTTGCACGTCCGTGAGCCGACCGCCCGCAACCTCCAACACACATTGCGCAGCCGCCGTATCCCACTCGCTGGTGGGACCCAGGCGCGGATAAATGTCAGCACGCCCTTCCGCTACAAGACAGATCTTCAGAGAACTGCCAAGACTAGTTGTTTCGTAAGCCCCCTCCTTCGCCTGCAGGCGGGCTAGAAACTCTCCGAGCTTGTCACCGGCGTGAGAGCGACTTGCTACTACCGTAGCCCGTCCGCCGCGATAGATACGCGCCCTAATTTCACGGCGTCTGCCGTCCGCCTCCTGCAAGAAGGCGCCAACACCACGACAGGCCAGATAAGTCACTCCCGAGACAGGCACATGCACAACCCCAAGAAGCGGATGGCATTCATCGATGAGCGCGATGTTCACAGTGAATTCGCCGTTGCGCTTTACGAACTCCTTGGTACCGTCAAGGGGGTCGACTAGCCAGAAACGCCGCCACAACCTGCGCTGCGCGAAAGGCACAACCTGCGTTTCCTCGGACAGAACAGGCACTGCCGGAATGAGCTCCGCCAGTCGCTGTACGATCAGGCGGTTAGAGGCACAGTCGGCTTCGGTAAGCGGCGAACCGTCGGCCTTGTTTTCGAAACCGAAGTCACGTTGGTAGACATCAAGAATTGCGCGCCCGGCATCATGCGCCACCGCAACGACCGTTTCGAGTGTGCCGCATGCGGCGTCGACTGTATTCATCACCAAATCTCTCAACTGCCCAATTTGCGGCCTTTTATGCCTGGACTTGCGGAACGCCGGGCACACAGAATCCTGGACGCGAAACCCAGACACATGGCCCTGTCTGAACGGCTTTGCTCGCCAATAGGGATCTACGGCATCTTGTGCCGGGATTCTCGCGCCGGCCAATTGCCACAGATCGGCCAGGCCGTTGGCCACCCGTGTCTGCTCGGGGTTGTGGTACTCTATGCACTATCGCGAACATGGTTCACTCCACCAAGTTCGCACAACACCTTATTGGCGGTGGTCCGGATTATATCGCAGAGTACATAGCATGATCGTAATCAATGATGAAAAAGACCTGCTCAAAGCCAGTGTTTTCGCAGAATTCAGTCTGGCCGACTATCGCGAGCTTGAAAGTGTCATCGGCACCAAGCTCAAGGCGCAGCGAAAACTCAATCTCCTGCTTGATATCACGAATATGGCCGGGTTTACCCTGGACGTAGCGTGGGAAGACATCAAGTTCACACGCAGTCACCCTCATGACTTCGCGCGCATTGCAGTACTGACCAAGAATGACTGGAAAAGCTGGTTGGGCTGGCTAGCAACTGCGTTCACCGATGCAGAGATCGGAAGCTTCACGGATTCGGGGCCAGCTGAAGCCTGGTTGCGTAGCCGCTAAAGCCGATCAGTAACCAAAGTCACCGGACCATTTTCCTGCGCGAAAATCGATTGTGAGCCAGCGCGGCGTGAATGCCTCTGCGCGCTTCAAGGGAAAGGCTTCGAGCTCGGGCTGATCATCCGAGTCGCTTACGGCACAGCTGCGGGTCATCACCGGCCGGAAATAAACGCGCACATGTTCGCTTAGTGGGGCCGTTGCAACCGCCCCTGCGCGTTGCACCCCGAGAAAATTCACGCGCTTGCGCAGCAGGCAGCTGAAGTAGAGTTCCATTTCGATGTAAAACGAATCCTTGGCGCGCGCCAGCGCCGAGCGTGCTCGTGGACTGATAGTAAGCGCGAGATCGCGATTACCGAGCCTAATGCTCGTTATAACTGACATTATTGCCTCCGCTGTTAAATATCAGGTTCGATCGGCGTGCCGTCCGCAAAGTAGCCGCGGTTTCGGCCGGCATGTTTGGCTTTATACATTGCTTCGTCCGCGGCCGCCAGAAGGGTTTCCAGCCCGACTTCGATTCGATCCTGGTTTGTCGCCGCACCTATGCTTGAGGTGATCGGAATACCCGCCGGCCTGAGCTCCTGGACAAGCCGTCGCAACTCGGCCAGTTGCTTAGCGCAATCGGCGCGCACGCACTTTCTGATGAGAATTACGAATTCTTC
This sequence comes from Pseudomonadota bacterium, assembly GCA_021834245.1. Classification (GTDB taxonomy): domain Bacteria; phylum Pseudomonadota; class Gammaproteobacteria; order Acidiferrobacterales; family UBA6901; genus JAJXUF01. Next base: position 2,610 of record JAKBDW010000579.1, on the reverse strand, counting down.
CCCGCCAGTTCTGGCAACGATGTCATCTTTTCTGAAATAGGCCTTCAGTAGACGCCCTACGCCCTCCAATACCCTGTCACCGCTAATATGGCCGTACCGGTCATTAATGGCCTTGAAATGGTCCAGATCGATGGCAATTACCCACGCGGGATAGTTTCCGATGTCAGAAAGAAAGGCGGCGGAGCGTTCCATGAGATAGCGCTTGTTGTACAGCCCGGTAATGCTGTCCACGGTCGCCTGGACCCGCATGTCATCGGAAACGCGTTTAAGTTCGATGAACCGCTGCCGCATCAGCAACAAAGAGCGCATTCTCGAGATGAGAACTTCCGGCACCACCGGCTTCATCATGAAATCATTGCCGCCGGCACGAAATATTTCCGCCTGTATGCTGCTGTGTTCATTGCCGGTAATTACCAGCACAGGCATCTGCTCGCGACCAAATCGAAGGCCACAGCGGACATTGTGCAGAAAATCGCCGCCCGACATGTTGTTCGCTAGGAAAAAGTCCGCTACGACAAGACTGAAACTTTCGTCGATGAGTTCCAGGCCCCGCTCAGCGTTGTCAACGTGCACTACATCAAGACCGTAGTGCTCCATTATCGCCTGAGTGATCCTTGCTTCCGTCTGATTATCTTCCAGGTAAAGCACTTTGCCGACCAATCCCGCGTGGTGTTCGGCCAGCGACTGAATGAAACGAACAAAGTTTTTGAAGCCGTGGGTTTTATCGTAATAATCGGTCACGCCGGCACTGAAGCCGTCTCGAATGAGAGATTGATGCGACTCCGCAGTGACAACGATGAAGGGAGTAAAGCGGTGGGCAGCTCCCTTGCGAATGGTTTTGCATAATTCAAGTCCATGCATATCCGGCAATAGAAGGGCTGACGTGATGATGTCAAACTTTTCCCGCGCGAGAATATCCAGCGCTTCGCGCGCCAGGCCGACCCCAGTGATCTCCAGCGAGTCTGCGCCGACATGGGCGGACAGCGTCTTGGCGATCACTTTTCTGGACACGCGCGAACCGTCCACAACAAGGATTCGTAGTTTTTTTTGCACCCGCTGCAGGACTCTTCGATAGGTCAGAAATACTGTCGGCTGCCCGAAGTCGGCTTATAGTACGGACGATTACCGACCTCCGTTGCGGCCCCGACCGCCCGGAGTAGTTCCTTAAATAATAAAAATCGCTTTAACTAATAGTGTAGACCATGGGTGGTCAACGGTGTCGCAAAAGGCGGGCGACACGGGGTAAATCTGTGGCTTGGCACATGCCATGCGCGCAACAAATGGCTATTGCTTGCTAGCCAGTCGTTTGCTTAACGCGGCGGCAATTGCCGAAACGTCGGCCTTCCGCCGCGCCCCCGGCCGGCGGGGAGGCGCCCAGATTGCATCGGGAAACTTGGCATCGTCCGTAAAGCGCGGTATCACGTGCCAGTGAAGGTGCGGCACCTGGTTTCCCAGAGAGGCGAGGTTGACCTTGTCCGGGCGCATCAGGAAGCGCAAGACTTCTTCTACAACGAAGACCACTTCCATGAAGTGTGTGCGGGCACTAGCTGGCAGATCGGTCATTTCTTTGACATGGTCATTCCAGATTACCCGGCAAAATCCGGCATAGTCGGGGTCAGCGGCAAGGATAACGCGACAATTGCCGTCGCGCCAAAGGAGGTTTTCCTCTCGTTCACCACAAAGCGGACATGCATCAGTCATGGTCGAATCATCCGTGTTAACTGTAATGCTTCTTCTTGAGCGTGGTCAGGTCGTTCCAGTGCCGGACAAACTCGGGCATGCTCGGCGCCACCATATCAAGGTTAAGCAGTTCAAGTACCGAGTCACTAGCCACGCGCTGATGTCCGGACATGAACAGCCCTTTGACCAGCGCGATCGCACAGAGTCTGCCACCGGACTTAAAGCGCTGCTCGATGTAGAAATATTTCTCATCCCACGTTATTAACTGGGTCGTCAATTCAAATCTGCGCAGGGGTTTTAATGGTCGGATGAAATTGATTTCCGCGGCGCCCAGTACTGGTGCCCAGCGCGCCCGCAGCAATGGTCGCAGTAGGCCAATCTGGCCAAGCAGATGGATACGCCCAAGGTCCATAAAGGTAAGATAGCGGCCATTATTGAGATGCAAGTTCACATCGCAATCGGTAGGAAGTACCCGAAATTGCAGACGCGACGCCTCGAGCACACCACGTCGTGCTGTGAACAGCATCTTAATCAATACCATGAAAAGCCGCAGATACAGATTCAAGCAGCGCCCCCTAAGGCCTGAAGTCGTTTGCAAAAAAGACGTATAATACCCGGCAAGCCGCGTCTGGACACAGACGCCGAGCGCTCAACTGGGACGTATGGGCTACTGCCCAGACAAAAATCGTGCAATCCGGAATCCCTTCGGTCTGAATTCATGGCGCCAAAATGATTAGATGGCAAGACATCAGTACAGTGCTGCTCGACATGGACGGCACGCTACTTGACTTACATTACGACAATCACTTCTGGCAAATACACGTGCCCATGCGCTACGCCGAAAAGAATGGCCTTACGCTAGAGGCTGCGAAGGGCGAGCTTTTTCCTCGCTTTCGCCAGGCTGAAGGTACGCTTGACTGGTATTGTGTC
>JAKBDW010000575.1:0-11258 GCA_021834245.1 Pseudomonadota bacterium | reverse complement strand
TATCGGCAGCGAGCCCGCGCAGCGGGCTCGCTGCACCTCAGGCGCGGCTGCGTCTGAGGTGAACCAGGAGCAACGAGATGGCGGCGGGCGTCACACCGGAAATGCGCGAAGCCTGCCCAAGCGTCACCGGACGGTGGCGGCCCAACTTCTGTTGCACTTCGACTGACAGTCCGCGCACGCGGCTGTAATCGATATCGGCCGGCAGCACGGCTTCTTCGTGGCGTTGTTGCTTTTCGATTTCCTGCGATTGGCGCTCGATGTAGCCGGCATACTTGGCCTGGACCTCGACTTGTTCCGCTACGCGTGCGTCCACCACGCCCTGGCCGGCTCCGGGCAGACGCATAAGCGTCTCGTAATTTACCTCTGGGCGGCGCAGCAATTCGAGCAACGTAGCTTCGCGCGCCAAAGGCTGTCCCAACACGGATTCGATCTGCTGCGTGGTGACACTTTCGGGGCGCAGCCAGGTGTGCTGCAGACGGTTGCGCTCGCGCTCGATGGCATCGCGTTTTTCGCCGAATTGGCGCCATTGAGATTCAGCGATCAATCCAAGTTCATGGCCGGTCTCGGTCAGGCGCAGATCGGCATTATCCTCACGCAGCAGCAGGCGGTATTCGGCGCGTGATGTGAACATCCGATACGGTTCGGTAACCCCGCGCGTGATCAGGTCGTCGATCATGACGCCTATGTACGCCTGGTCGCGGCGCGGCCACCAAGGCGCTTTGTCCCTGACGGCGAGTCCCGCGTTTATGCCTGCCACCAACCCCTGTGCCGCGGCTTCTTCATAGCCCGTGGTACCGTTGATCTGACCGGCAAAATATAGTCCCGCGATTGCTTTCGTCTCTAGCGTCGGCGCCAGGTCGCGCGGGTCGAAATAATCGTATTCGATCGCGTATCCAGGTCGCGTGATGTGCGCGTTTTCAAAGCCGACTATCGACCGCACCAGCGCCAGTTGCACGTCGAATGGCAGGCTGGTGGAAATTCCATTGGGGTAGATTTCCTCGGATTCGAGACCTTCTGGTTCGACGAATATCTGATGCGAATCCTTGGTCGCAAAGCGCACAACTTTGTCTTCTATTGAGGGACAGTAACGCGGCCCCACGCCTTCAATAACGCCGGTGTAAAGCGGCGAGCGGTCCAGGCTGGCGCGGATGAGGTCGTGAGTTTGGCGGCTGGTATGCGTGATGTGGCAGGATACCTGGCGCGGATGCAGGCTGGAGTCGCCGCAGAAGGAAAATACCGGTGTCGGTACATCGCCCGGTTGTTCCTGCAGGCACGAATAGTCCACCGTTCGCCGATCGATGCGCGGTGGCGTTCCTGTCTTGAGCCTGCCGACGCGCAGCGCAAATTCGCGCAGGCGGGCAGCTAGCTCATTGGCCGGCGGATCGCCGGCGCGGCCTCCCTGGTAGTTGGTCAGCCCCACATGGATGCGTCCAGCCAAAAAGGTCCCCGTCGTGAGAACCACGGCGCGCGCGCAGAAGCGCAGGCCCATCTGTGTGACGACACCGGTTACGCGACCATCTTCCACGATCAGATCGTCTACCGCTTGCTGAAAGATGGCCAGGTTAGGCAGGCGCGACAGCAGCGCACGAATCGCCGCCTTGTACAGCTGGCGGTCAGCCTGGGCGCGGGTCGCGCGCACGGCCGGACCCTTGCGACTGTTTAGGATGCGGAATTGGATGCCGGCACGGTCGGCGGCGGCCGCCATGAGACCGCCGAGAGCGTCCACCTCCTTCACCAGATGACCCTTGCCGATTCCGCCGATCGCCGGATTGCATGACATCTGGCCGATAGTTTCGATGTTGTGCGTGAGCAGCAACGTACGACAGCCCATACGAGCGGCGGCGGCGGCTGCCTCGGTACCGGCGTGGCCGCCGCCGATGACGATAACATCATGATTTTCAGGATATTGCATGACGTGCCTGACTCGCCTGGTCGACGGGGGCCGAAATCGTAGCATTTCGCGGGCCGCGCACAAACTCCGGGGCCGGTAAACCGCGCCTGGCGGTCCGACTTCGTCCGGTGTCTCGGCTATTCTGTGAGAAGATGCGGCGTAGACAGGACCCGACGCCGCGGTTCCTGCGACCGACCGGTTGCGGGCGGCCAGGGAATTGGGTGCCACGTCATTGCGCGCGGCCGCCTCGCGGCGCCCTCCGGCCTTGCGCACAACTTGCGATGATCGACACGATGCGGACAGTGCTTGATGCGGTAATTGCGCGCACCGGCGCGCTTATTCTTGGCAAGGAACGGCAAATTCGCCTCGCACTGGCGTGCATACTGGCCAAGGGTCATTTGCTCATCGAAGATCTGCCGGGCATGGGCAAGACCACACTTGCCCATGGCCTGGCACAGGCGCTGGGACTGAATTTCAAGCGCATCCAATTCACCAGCGATCTGCTGCCGGCCGATATTCTCGGCGTATCCATTTACCAGGCAGAATCGCACGACTTCCGTTTCCATCCAGGCCCTATCTTCGCGCAGCTCGTGCTGGCGGACGAGATCAATCGGGCGACGCCAAAAACCCAAAGCGCGCTGCTCGAGGCGATGGAAGAAAGACAAGTAACAAGCGACGGCAACAGCCATCCCCTGCCCCACCCATTCGTCGTCGTGGCGACGCAAAATCCGCGACATCACATTGGAACATTTCCTCTGCCGGAATCGCAGCTCGATCGATTTCTTATGGCGATCCACATGGGCTACCCTGACCGCGCGGCCGAGCGCGAACTGCTGCATGGCCGCGACCGGCATGAGCTATTGCGCGAGCTACCGGCGCAGGCGGATGGAAGTGCCCTCGAACACCTGCAGCACCTGGTTCCACAAATCCACTGCAGCGACGCCTTGATTGACTACGTGCAGGATCTGCTGGCAGCCAGCCGCGCCTCGGCTCGCTATGTACACGGTCTGAGCCCGCGCGCCGGCATCGGCCTGTTGCTGGCTGCTCGTGCCTGGGCACTGCTTGAGGGGCGCGACCTGGTGTTGCCGGAAGACGTGCAGGCCGTGGCACCAGCCGTGATCGGCCATCGACTGCAAGCACGCGAGCAAACCGCCGAAGGCGGCGAGGAACTGGCAAGTGAACTGCTGCAATCGGTTCCCATCCCGTGAGCATACGTTTCGCCGGTCTTTGGCGCCGCGCCGAACGCCAGCCGATTGTCGTGCTCGGGCGGCATAAGCTCTACATTCTGCCCACGCGCATCGGGCTGCTGTTTGCCATTGCGGCAGTCACGCTGCTGCTGGCGTCGGTCAATTACCAGATAGGTCTGGGCTACGCTCTAACCTTCCTGCTTGTGTCGAGCGGGATCGTGTCCATGCTTTATACCCACCGCAATCTTTCCGGAGTGCGCGCTTTTGCGGCGCCGCCGGTGGCGGTGTTCGCCGGAGAGCAGGCGCGCTTCGACATTTGTTTCGCCAATGACACTCGCCTTGCGCGTTATGCACTGGACATCGAGTATGGCGCACATAAGAAGCGCATCAACCTCGCGCCGCGCGAATCCACCAAAGTCGCGATCCACACGCTGGCCGACAAGCGCGGCTATCTCGACTGCCCGAGTTTTGTCGTTGCCAGCTCCTTCCCACTGAGCCTGTTGCGATCCTGGTCGCGGACTATTTTACTTGAGCAGCAATGTGTCGTTTATCCGCGGCCCGCGGAGCGCCGCGCAATCCTGCCCCTGCAGCGGGTGGGCAATTCCGGCTTGGGTCTCGGTCCTGGCAGCGATGATTTCATTGGTTTGCGGCCTTTCCAGCCCGGCGATTCGCCGCAGCGCATCAGCTGGAAAGCGCTGGCCCGCGGACTCGGTCCGCAGATAAAACAGTTCGGCGGTGAGAGCGGACAACGTTTATGGATAGACTGGCAAGCTTTCGCTCCCGCGGCCACTGAGGAGCGGCTGAGTCTCATGTGCCGCGCTGTGCTGGATGCGGAGGCGGCAGGATTCGAATATGGCATGCGGTTGCCGCGGCTGGCGATTGCCCCGGCGAGCGGTTCGGAACATCTGCACCAATGCCTTGCGGCCCTGGCGTTGTTTGCCGGGTGATTACGGGGCGCGGAATTGGGCGTGACAGCCGCCAAGCGTGATTTGCTAGATCGCCACGGCATCAACTGGCTGCTCGCGACCGCGATCTTTGTGCTGGGACCGCTCGCGGCACAGGTGCCATTGTGGCTCACGGGACTGAGCCTGCTACTCATTGCTTTGCGCTATTTCATCGCCCGGCGTGGTTGGCCTTTGCCGCGCCGGGCGTTGCGCCTGGCGCTAACTTTGGCTTTCACCGCGGCAGTTTATCTGCGCTATGGCACAGTATTCGGCCGCGATGCCGGCATTGCGCTGCTCGTTGGAATGCTGGCGCTCAAACTGCTTGAGTTGCGCACATTGCGCGACGCTGCGCTGAGCGTATTCATTCTCTTCTTTCTGACCATGGGCAGTTTTCTTTTCAGCCAATCTTTCTGGCTTGCCGGCTATCTGGTGCTAGCAGTGCTGCTCGGAATAGCGACGCTTGTGCGCATGTCGTTTCCGGATGGTCCAAGTGACAGACAAGCCATCCGTCTGAGCGTTGACCTGCTGCTCAAGGCATTGCCGCTGGCACTGCTGCTGTTCGTATTTTTCCCGCGTATCGAGGGCACGTTATGGGCGCTACCGACTGATGCCCACGCGGCGCGCGCCGGCATGTCCGATAGTATGAGCCCCGGCAGCATCAATGAGCTGGTGCAGTCGGACGCGGTCGCCTTTAGGGTGAGCTTCCGCGGTGTGCGCCCGCCGGCGCAGCAGCTCTATTGGCGCGGTCTGGTTCTCTGGGATACGAACGGTCAGAGTTGGACGCGCGGGCGTGTCGCAACAGTGGGGGCGCGCGGCCTGGTACGGGGAAAGGCGCCGGTGCGTTACTCCATTACGCTTGAACCGACCAATGAGCCTTGGCTTGTTGCGCTTGACTGGCCGGCCAGGGCGCCGCCAGGTGCTCTGGTGTCCGCAGGCGATGTATTGTCGTACGCGCAACCCGTCAGTCAGCGGGTGCGCTATAGCGTTACTTCGGTTCTGCGGCCGCGGGCGGCGGCGTTGTCCGCGTTCGCCCGGGCCCGGGCCCTGGCTTTGCCGCACAGCACCAGCGCGCGCGTTATCACGCTGGCACAGCACTGGCGGGCACAAGCGACCGATGACACCGCCATTGTGAACGATGCGCTCGACTTTTTTAGGCGCAATGATTTCGTCTACACGCTGACACCGCCGCTGCTTGGCGCTGACCCGGTGGATGAATTCCTGTTCGACACTCGCAGTGGCTTTTGCGAGCACTATGCGGCGGCATTCGTGACACTCATGCGCGCCGCTGGCATTCCCAGTCGGGTGGTCATTGGCTATCAGGGCGGAGAATACAATCCTGCCGGCGATTACCTCATCGTGCGCCAGTCAGATGCGCACGCCTGGGCGGAAGTATGGCTTGCCGGGCGCGGCTGGGTGCGTGTGGATCCGACCGCGGCGGTCGCGCCTGAGCGCATCCAGTACGGTGAGGATGCATTGCTGCGGTTGTTCAAATCCGGTACCCCGCTTTATCGTTTAACGCCCGGCATGCTGCGGCGGGCGCTTGCATTGGGCTGGATGCAGCGATTGCGACGCAATGCAAGCCTTGCCTGGGACACAGTTAACAACACCTGGTACGAGTGGGTACTGGATTACGACAAGGCGCGCCAGGCGCGTGTGCTGAAACATCTGGGCGTCAGCCACTGGGCGCTGGCGGTCCTTGCGCTGGCGGTGATGGGCGCAGGTGCACTTTTCCTGTTGGTTTATGCGCTGGCACTGAAACCGCGTCCGGATCTGGACGAAGCGCAAAGAGCCTACCGGCGCTTTTGCCGCAAACTCGCGCGCGTTGGCTTGCGGCGGGCGCCGTGGGAGGGGCCGGTGGCGTTTGCCCAACGCGCTGGTTTGGCGCGTCCGGATCTGCACGCCGCCATCGAGGGTATAACGCGAGCGTACGTGCAAATTCGCTACGGAAGCGCTGGGAGCGCAGCGCTTAAAGATCTCTGGCGGCAAGTGAGGGCGCTGCGCCTGCATGGCGCACGCAAGCTTGCGGATTGAAAAATGAATGGGCGGAAGATTACTTGCCGATACAAAAGCTGGCAAAGATGCGCCCGAGCAACTCGTCTGATGTGAAGACCCCGGTAATTTCATCGAGGGCTCGTTGTGCCAGACGCAACTCCTCGGCGACGAGTTCCCCATTACGTTGGCGCAATTGAGCACCGGCGGATTCCAGTGCCTGTGCGGCGCGCGCGAGCGCATCAAGATGCCGTCGGCGCGCGCTGAATGTTGATTCCCCTGCCACCTCGAAACCCATGCAAGCTTTTAGGTGCCCGCGCAACACATCGAGACCGGCGCCGGTCTTGGCTGAGACTGCGATCTGCGCGCCACTGCTTGTTGGCTGTCGTGTTTCGCCGGGCACAGTATCTACGTAACCTGGTGCGCGCCCGGTGAGGTCGATCTTGTTGCGCAGCAGGGTATACGGCAAATGCGACGGCAAGTATGCCTGCAGCAATTCGACGCCTTCAGCGCCTGCGTCGTCAACGATGAGCAGTACACGGTCGGCTTGCTCGATAGCGGCACGGGCACGACGGATGCCCTCGCTTTCCACGTCGTCTTCGCTGTCTCGCAGACCCGCCGTATCCAATAAGTGCAGTGGCATTCCGTCTAGATGCATGTATTCGCGCACTACATCGCGCGTGGTACCGGGATGAGGGCTGACGATGGCGCGGTCGCTTTGCGCGAGGGCATTGAGCAGGCTGGATTTGCCGGCATTGGGGCGGCCAGCCAGAACCACCGTCATGCCTTCACGCAGCAGACAGCCTTGGCGCGCAGGTTCCAGCAGTTCCTTGAGACTCGCCTGCAGAGAGCTGCAATGCTCGTGAAGCGCTGGTTCTGCTAGAAAATCTATTTCTTCTTCCGGAAAATCGATCGCTGCCTCCACCTGAACGCGCAGCGCGACGAGACTTTCAGCTATTTTGCCTATGCGTTCGGAGAACTCGCCTTGCAGTGAGCGCATTGCAGCGCGTGCAGCGCTGGCCGATCCGCTTTCAATCAGGTCGGCGACCGCTTCCGCCTGGGCAAGGTCGAGTTTGCCGTTGACAAACGCACGTTCGGAGAACTCGCCGGGACGTGCCGCACGGGCACCGAGCTCGATGAGCCGCGCCATGAGCAGGTCCATGACAACTGGGCCGCCGTGGCCGTGAAGCTCGAGGACATCTTCGCCGGTAAAGGACGCCGGCCGGGGAAAGAATATAGCCACCCCGTGGTCGATGGCTTGGCCACGGGTGTCGCGAAACTTGCGCACTAGCGCCAGGCGGGGCTGCGGTAGGACGCCGAGGATGGCGTGCGCCAGCTGCGCCACCAGAGGGCCGGACACCCGCACGATGCCGATGCCGCCTCGGCCGGGCGGTGTTGCTATTGCCGCGATGGTGTCCCCGCCGTTCCGGGCGCGAGGAGAATTATCCATGGCGGCTGGTGGCTATTTCTTGTTGCGTGCGCTGGCCTCGAACCGGTGTGTGATCCACCATTGCTGTGCGATCGAGAGAATGTTTTGAACCACCCAGTACAGGACGAGTCCGGCAGGAAAGAAGGCAAAGAAAAATGTGAATAGCACGGGCATGGCCATCATGACCTTGCGCTGCATCGGGTCGGTCATCTGCGGGCTGATGATCTGTTGCGTCAACATCGAGATGCCCATGAGGATCGGCAGAATGAAATACGGGTCGGCTGCAGACAGGTCATGGATCCAGAATATGAAAGGTGCTTGGCGCAACTCCACGGTTTCGAGCAAGACCCAGTAGAGCGAAATGAAAACCGGTATCTGTACAACGATCGGTAAACAGCCGCCGAGCGGATTGATCTTCTCCGTCTTGTAGATCTCCATCATCGCCTTGCTCATCTTCTCGCGATCGTCGCCGTAACGCTCCTTGAGGCTCGCAAGTTTAGGCTGCACGCGGCGCAGATGGGCCATCGAGCGGTAGCTGGTGGCCGATAGCGGGTAAAAGGCGAGTTTGATCAGCACCGTTAGCAAGATGATCGACCAACCCCAGTTGCCAACGATGTCGTGGATATGAGCCAGCAACCAGTAAAGGGGTGCGGCGATGAAGGTGAGCAGGCCGTAGTCGACCGTCAGATCGAGTCCTGGTGCGACTTTTTTGAGGCGCGCCTGTTCCGTTGGCCCGGCGTAAAGGCGGGCGTCGAGAGTGGCGGTTGCCCCGGGGGCAATGGTGGTTGGAGCCGTCGTCTTGTAACCGACTGTGTAGTGATTGCCATCGCTGACCAGGCTGTAGAACTCGCTGGCTGTTGTCGCTGGCGGCACCCAGGCGCCGACAAAATAATGCTCCAGCATTGCCACCCAGCCGCCGGTTACGTTCATTTTGAGCGGTTTGGCGGCCATATGTTCGAAGGGGACCTTGTCGTATTTTTTGGCCGGGCTGTAGACGGCGGCGCCGGTATAGCTCGGCGCCACACCAAACATGTGGTGCGGAGGCGCGATGTAGCTACGCAGCAGTTGCGCATATAGATAAGCGTTGCGCGGCTGTTTGCCACCATTGGTGATGGCATAACTTACATCCACGACATAGCTGTTGCGGTGGAATGTGTAAGTTTTAGTGACGCGCAGACCGTCAGGCCCGCTCCAGGTAAGCGGTACCTGCAGCGTTTGCTGGCCGGGTGCGAGTTGGTAAGTGGTAGCGCTAGTGTTGTAGAGCGTCTTGTGGTTGGGCCAGAACGGTGAGTGGCCGAACAAACCTGTTTGGACGTAGAAGAGGTAGTTGCCGGCATCGCGCAGCAGCTCGAACGGCTTTTGAGGTTCACCTACTTTTACTGGGTAGGCGCGTAGGTACAGGTCGCGTAGATCGCCACCACTGGTGTCAATTTGCGCCTGCAGGAGGTCGGTCGTGATGTGAATGCGCTGGCCGTGAGGTGGCTCGCTGCTGGGTGCCGTGCTCGTGGCTTGGGTGCCGGGAGTCGTGAGCGTGGGTACGGTTGACCCCGACGGCGATGTCGTTGTGCTGGTGGTCGGCGCCACTGGGGCTTCGATATGTTGCTTGTCCCACGCCTGCCACAGAAACAGGAGGATCACGGACAAGGCAACAACAAGGATGAGTCGCTGGTTATCCATGATGGCCTTTCAGGAGTCGGGTAGCGGATCTAGGCGGTACAGGGTCGAGACCACCGGGGTGCCATGGATGGCAGCGCAGTAAGCGGCGTACGGAAAGCCATGCGCCCTTCAGCAAGCCATGGGTCTCCAAGGCTTCCTGAGCATAGTGCGAGCAGCTGGGGTAGAAGCGGCACTGATTGCCCAGCAGCGGGCTGATCGCGTAGCGATAGGCGCGGATGAGGAGTATTAGGGCTTTGCGCATGACTGGGAAATCCGGTCCCAATGACGTTGCAGTGCCGCGCGCAGCGCGCCGCGTGTTTCTTTGGCGGCAGGCGCGCGTGCGACGACTACCACATCTGCCGGCGGGAGTTGCGCGCGGTTGTGGCGGAAAGATTCTCGGATTTGGCGTTTTATCACGTTGCGCACGACAGCTTTGGGTGACACCTTACGGCCAACGGTGACGCCGAGGCGCGGGTGGCCGAGATTGTTTTGGGCGACAGACACAGTGAAGAACGAATCACTGGATCGCCGGCCTTCGCGCAGGACGCGTTGGAACCCTGTGCTGGCGAGTAAGCGGTAGGTTTTCGGCAGCTCGTGCCCGGCTGCGGTTTCAAGGGTCAGGCGCTTAGCCGTGCCCGCCCACGCGCGCGTCGGGCGCTCAGTACGGCACGGCCGCCGGCGGTGCTCATGCGTGCGCGGAAACCATGGGTGCGTTTGCGCTTCAGCACGCTGGGTTGGTAAGTTCTCTTCATGACTAGTCGCCTGCGTGGTTGGTATCGGGTAGCCGATGTTCTGCAAAGGGGCGCAAACTTACTGCCTTTGACGCGCATTTGTCAACCGCTTGAGGCATTTTCTAGGCAGGTAAAGGTCGCAGGCGACTTTAGCGGCTGCTTGTGGATAACTGCGCCACGAGAGGCTAGACTTGCCGGTCCCTGATGTCGACGCATAACTTTAAATTTTGGGACGGGACGTGGGTCAGCCAGTATTGTGGAAAAAGTGTCTTGAGCGCCTGGAAGAGGAGCTGTCCGCCCAACAGTTCAATACCTGGATTCGCCCGTTGCAGGCAGTTCGTGAGGCGCGCTCGTTGCGTTTGTTGGCTCCAAATCGATTCGTGATGGATTGGGTGCGAGAACGCTTCATGAATCGCATCACCGAACTCGCCGGCCAGTACAATCAACACGAGGTGGACGTTGTCATTGAGATCGGTGGAGGAGTGGCGCCTGATTCGGAGGCAGGAGCTGGGAGCCGCTCAACTGGTGGTGAACGGCCAAGCAAAAGGCCGGCTGTTGTACCAGGGAGACTAAACCCGGACTTCACGTTCGATACTCATGTTGAAGGAAAGTCGAATCAGTTGGCGCGCGCGGCGGCAAGGCAAGTAGGCGAGAATGCTGGCGGAGCCTACAATCCTTTGTTTATTTACGGCGGCGTGGGGCTGGGTAAGACCCATCTGATGCAGGCGGCTGGCCATCTCATGATGGAGGAAATGCCGGATGCGCGCGTGGCCTATGTCCATTCAGAGCGCTTTGTTGCTGACATGGTGAAAGCGCTGCAACACAACGCGATTAACGAATTCAAGCGCCACTACCGTACGTTGGATGCGCTACTGATCGACGACATCCAGTTTTTTGTTGGCAAGGAACGCTCTCAAGAGGAATTCTTTCATACATTCAATAACTTGCTTGAGGGACAGCGGCAAGTCATTATCACATCAGATCGGTTTCCGAAAGAGCTGGTAGGTGTTGAGGAAAGATTGATCTCGCGTTTCGGCAGCGGATTGACGGTGTCGATCGATCCGCCGGAACTGGAAACGCGAGTGGCGATCTTGATGAAGAAGGCGCAGCAAGAGGGTGTGGCTTTATCGGAGGAAGTGGCGTTCTTTATCGCCAAGCGCGTGCGTTCCAATGTGCGCGAGCTGGAGGGAGCACTGCGCAGGGTGATTGCGGGCGCGCGTTTCACCGGACAACCAATCAGCATGGAGTTGGCCGGCGAGGCGCTGAAAGATTTGCTGGCGTTCCACGAACGTCTGGTGACGATTAACAACATACAAAAAACCGTGGCTGAGTATTACAAGATCCGAGTGTCTGATCTGCACTCGAAGAGTCGGGCGCGGCAGGTTGCGCGCCCGAGGCAGGTTGCGATGGCATTGTCGAAGGAGTTGACGA
>JAKBDW010000283.1:0-2768 GCA_021834245.1 Pseudomonadota bacterium | reverse complement strand
TACACATCCGGCACGACCGGAAAGGCCAAGGGGGTGATGTCGTCACACCACAATATCATCCATAACGCCTACGGCGGTTTGCAGACTTTTACGGTCCACCCGCACGACAGCATGTTGTCGTTCCTGCCGCTGTCGCACGCATTTGAACGCACGGCGGGCTACTACATGAGCATGATGGCCGGCGCATCCGTGGCGTATGCGCGCTCCATTCCCTTGCTGGCGGACGATCTGAAAATCATTCGCCCCACCATTCTGGTTTCCGTGCCGCGCATCTACGAGCGCATCTACAACGCGATTCACGCCAAGCTGGAAGAAGCTTCGCCGTTGCGCCGCAAGCTGTTTGCCCTGGCGGTGAATGTCGGCTGGGCGCGTTTTGAATACCAGCAGGGACGCGGTAATTGGTCGCCAAAGTTCTTGCTGTGGCCGGTGCTGAAGAAACTGGTGGCCGACAAGTTGATGGAGAGATTGGGAGGACGTTTGCGCTTGTCCATCAGCGGCGGGGCGGCTTTGCCGCCCAAGGTTTCGCGTCTATTCATTGCACTGGGCCTGCCGTTGATCCAGGGCTATGGCATGACCGAGACCAGTCCGGTGGTGAGCATCAATCGCGTGGGGGAAAACCTTCCGTCTACTGTGGGGCAGCCGCTGCCCGGAATAGAAGTGCGCATCGGCGATCAGAACGCGCTCCTGGTAAAAGGGCCCTGCAACATGCTGGGCTACTGGAACAATCCCGAAGCGACCGCCGCCACGATAGACAAGGACGGCTGGCTCAATACCGGCGACACTGCAAGTGTCAGTGCCAGCGGGCATATCACCATCACCGGACGTATCAAGGAAATCATCGTCATGTCCAATGGCGAGAAATTGCCGCCCGCAGACATGGAAAATGCCATTCTTCGCGACCGCCTGTTCGAGCAGGTGGTGTTGTACGGCGAGGGACACTCCTATCTGATTGCGCTGGCGGTGCTCAATGTGGAGCAATGGCAAGTCCTGGCACGTCATTTGGGCTTGCGTGCCGATATCCCGGAGTCACTCAACGATCCCCGCGTCGAGGAACAGGCACTGCGACGCATCGCGGAGCAGATCAGGGAGTTTCCCGGCTATGCCAAGGTCCGCCGCGTCATGGTGTCGCTGGACCCATGGAGCGTTGAGAACGGCTTGCAGACGCCGACGCTGAAGCTCAAGCGCGCCCGGGTTTTTCAGCAATACGAGAAAGAGATCGCCCATCTGTATGAAGGGCATTGAGATTTTCAAGACTGAAAAACCGTAATTTTCCGGTGAATATTGAAAATATGACTTGCAGGTATTTTTGTTTTTGCCTAGAATTAAAACGAACGTTTGAATTATATTTGGCGAGAGAGACAGGCCGCAATGAACAAACAGACGAATGAGCAGAGCCTAAAGGACACGCGGGAGCGCATTCTCGATGCGGCGGAGCAGCTGTTCATGAAGTACGGATACGACGGAACGTCGATGCGCGTGGTGACCAATGAAGCCGGGGTCAATCTGGCAGCGGCCAACTATCACTTCGGGTCCAAGGAATCCCTGATGCAGGCAGTACTGAGGCGCCGCCTGGAGGTGATCAATCAGGAACGCTTGCGTTTGCTGGACGAAGCCGAGGCAAACGCCGGTGGAAAACCGCTGAAGCCGTCCGTGATCATCGATTGCTACTTCGGTACGCTGTTGCGGATCGCCGCCGACCAGAAAGCGGGCGGGGAAACGTTCTTGCGCCTGTTGGGGCGCACCTTCACCGAACCGTCAGACTTCATCCGCGCCTTCATGTCCACGGAATATGCCGACGTGCTGGAGCGCTACAAGCAAGCGCTGTTCCGGTCGCTGCCGGATGTGCCAAAAGCCGAGATCGTGTGGCGCTTCCACTTCATGCTGGGTGCAACTTCCTATGCGATCGCAGGAACCGACGCGTTGCATCTGGTGACCGATTGGCAATTTGACGAAGGTTCGGCGGAACAGGATAAAAATCTCCTGCCGCGCCTGATGTCTTTCCTGATCGGCGGCCTGCGTGCACCGTTGCCGCAATTCGAGAATGAAGCCGAGCCGACGGCCGGTAAATCGGCCAACAAGGATGCCGCGGCATAGGCAAAAGATCTGCAACCCATCATTCAGGAGAAAGTCGTCATGTTCACAATTGCATCCTCGCTGTTACTGGCTTGTGTAGCGCTGGTCGCTTTGCTGGTCGTGCGTCCCCTGCGGCGCGCGCTGCTCAGCGCGCCGCTGCTTTCCGTCTACAGGAAGATACTGCCGCAGATGTCCAACACCGAACGCGAGGCACTGGAGGCAGGCACGGTGTGGTGGGAAGGAGAATTGTTCCGCGGCAATCCGGACTGGAAGAAATTGCACGCCTATCCGCAGCCGACACTGACCCCCGTCGAGCAATCGTTTCTCGACAACGAAGTGGACGAGGCTTGCCGCCTGGTCGACGACTGGAAGGTATCCCAGACGACCTACGACATGTCGCCCGAAGCCTGGCAGTACATCAAGGATAAAGGCTTCCTGGGCATGATCATTCCGAAGAAATACGGCGGCCTGGAATTTTCAGCTTATGCGCACTCTCAGGTGGTGCAAAAGCTGTCCACGCGCTCGTCGGCGCTGGGGGTTTCGGTGATGGTGCCCAATTCGCTCGGCCCGGCCGAACTGCTGCTGCACTACGGCACCGATGCGCAGAAGAATTATTACCTGCCGCGTCTGGCCAAAGGCATCGAGATTCCGGCATTCGCGCTGACCTCGCCATGGGCCGGTTCCGATGCGGCATC
>JAKBDW010000123.1:723-2781 GCA_021834245.1 Pseudomonadota bacterium | reverse complement strand
GATAGGCGACGACACCAACTGCGGCCAGCGCTGCTACGTAACCGGCGCGCGCCAAAGGCGAAACCATCTGGCATAGAGCGGTCCATTCCCAGGAAGCCGCAAGAATGAAAAGGCCGATCAACACGGCGAACCGTGGCGTCGACAGATAATAAGTCGCCCACACCATCAGCGGAACGAGGACCGCGGCGGTCAGCACTCGCAGTTTAAGCACGCTTTCCGGTGCTCCCCTTGGTCGCTTCCTCGATTTGCTCCCCAGTACAACCGAAGCGTCGCTGCCGCCCGGCATAGGAAATCAAAGCTGCGTCAAACTGGGCGCGATCGAAATCAGGCCACAGTACCGGCGTAAAGTAGAGTTCGGTATACGCCAGTTGCCACAGAAGAAAATTGCTGACGCGCTTTTCTCCGCCGGTGCGAATGAATAGATCTGGCTCGGGGATGCCGGCCATACTGAGAAACGGTTCCAAACTGGCCGGCGTAATAGACTCAGCGTCGAGTTCCCCGCGCTTGGCACGTCGCGCGATCTCGCGACAGGCTTGAGTAATGTCCCAGCGCCCCCCGTAGTTGGCTGCGATTGTCAGGGTCAGCGCGGTATTTTCACGTGTAAGAGCCTCGCCCTGACGGATACGGTCCACTAACTTGTCACTGAAAGCGGAAACGTCGCCAATCACGCGAAAACGTATGTTGTTCGCGTGTAGCTTCTTTACTTCCTTGTCGAGCGCCAAACCGAAAAGCTCGAGCAACAGCCGCACTTCGGTTTCCGGCCGACGCCAATTCTCGCTGCTAAATGCAAAAAGGGTCAGATAGCGGATGCCCTTGTCACCGCAAGCAGCTACCATATCGCGCACCGCTTCCACGCCGCGCCGATGACCTGCGAAGCGCGGTAATCCGCGATTTTTTGCCCAACGCCCGTTTCCATCCATGATCACGGCCACGTGAATCGGCACGCCTGGCACCGGCGGCTTAGGCGAAGGCTGTGTGGTCAAATTGGTCGGTTCGGACATCTCGCTCGGACGTTCACTGTTGGGTTAGAGCATTGGCCGGCGGGGACTGGCGGGCGATACCGCTAGATCGCCATCAAGTCGCGTTCCTTTGCGGCAACGAGCTTATCCACGTCCGCGGTGAATCGGTCCGTGAGCTTCTGTACCATGTCATGAGCGCGCTTTTCGTCATCCTCGGATATTTCCTTCTTCTTCAGGGCATCCTTGAGATGGGTGATCGCATCGCGCCGCACATTGCGAACGGCGATTTTTGCGTCCTCACCTTCCGTGCGCACCACTTTCCCGAGTTCCTTGCGGCGCTCTTCGGTAAGCGCCGGCAACGGCACGCGTATCGACTGACCGGCGACTGCTGGATTGAGGCCGAGATCCGACTCGAGGATAGCCTTCTCAATCGCCTGGACCATACTCTTGTCGTAGGGACTGATGCTAAGCGCACGAGCATCGGCAACACTGACGTTGGCAAGCTGATTCAGCGGCGTGCGCGTGCCGTAGTATTCCACGTGAATATGATCAAGCAGGCCGGCATGCGCCCGTCCCGTGCGGATCTTTTCAAGTGCCAACTTCAGAGCCTCAACCGATTTGGTCATCCGGGCTTCAGCATCCTTGTTGATTTTGCTGATCACGTCTTGCATAGCTTCAGTCTCCGCGACTCACCAGCGTGCCTTCGTTTTCGCCGCGCACAATCCGCAGCAGACTCCCGGGTACATTTATACTGAAAACACGTAAAGGCATGTTCTGTTCGCGACAAAGAGCTATCGCCGTGGCATCCATGACACCAAGGCGCTTTTCCAGCGCTTCGTCATAGGTCAGGACCTCGTAGCGTTTGGCGTCAGGATGACGTAACGGATCTTTTGTATAGACACCATCCACCTTGGTTGCCTTGAGCACGATATCCGCTCCGATCTCCAGCCCGCGCAGGCTGGCCGCCGTATCGGTGGTAAAAAACGGATTTCCGGTGCCGGCGGCAAAGATCACGACACGCCCGTTTTGCAGATGACTCAACGCCGCTCTCTGCGAATACGCCTCCGCCACTGCATCTATGGGTAATGCAGTCAGCACT
>JAKBDW010000123.1:0-713 GCA_021834245.1 Pseudomonadota bacterium | reverse complement strand
GCCTGTTCGAGAGCATCGCGCAAGGACAGGGCGTTCATCACCGTGGCCAGCATACCCATATAGTCTGCCGTCGCCCGATCCATGCCCGCAGCCGCAGGCGCGACTCCGCGAAAGAAGTTACCACCACCGACCACCAGGGCCAACTGCACGCCACTTGCTGCCACGTCCCTGATTTCGCCTACGATGCGGGTCAGCACGTGGCGGTTGATTCCAAAGGCGTCGTCGCCCATAAGCGCCTCGCCGCTCAGCTTGAGCAGGATGCGCCTATAGGCAGTAGCAATGGTCGGCTGGGGCTTTCCGGACAAGCGACTACCCCCCTTTTACCTGGGCCATTACCTCGGCGGCAAAATCGCTGGCGCCCTTTTCTATACCCTCGCCAACCTCGTAGCGACAGAAACGCGCGACGCGCGCGCCTGACTTCTTGAGCAGCTTCTCGACATTGATCTCCGGATCCTTGACGAACGGCTGACCCAAAAGCGTAATCTCGCCCAGATACTTATTGATGCGGCCGGCAACCATCTTTTCGACAATCTCCGGAGGTTTGCCGCTTTCCGCTGCCTGGGCCACAAAGATCTCTTTTTCCTTAGCCACGGCCGCGGGCGAAACTTCCTCTTTCGAGACATACTCAGGCCGACTGGCGGCCACGTGCATTGCAAGATCGCGACCGAGCGAATCATCGCCACCCGCCAATTCGACCAGTACACCAATCTTGC
>JAKBDW010000527.1:0-11316 GCA_021834245.1 Pseudomonadota bacterium | reverse complement strand
GAGACAAGCGCAACATCCCTGCCGTGGATATCGGGTCCAACACCCTGGTATCAGGCCGTATCGTGAGTTATCAGCCCGCCACCACGCTTGGGTTTTCTCAGGCGCAGTCCAAAGCACGCGACTTGCTCGTTCGGGTGCAGTCAGCAAACCTCGCAACCAAAGCCGGCGAGGAAGCCTTGATCGCTGCCAAACAAGGCAAGGCACAGCCGCCATGGGGTGCACCCCTCGAAATTTCCCAAGACCGACCCGCCAAGGATGCGGCCGTGCCCCCAGCCGTGGTAGCTGCTGCTTTTCAAGCATCGTCGGCCAAGCTTCCTGCGCTGACGGGAGTCGTCCTTCCCAATCAGGGCTATGCAATCGTTTCGATCGACAGCGTCAGCAATTCAACGCCAGATGCGGAGCAATTGCGCGCCCAGCAGGGTACGATGAGCCAAATTCTCTCTCAAGCGGTGACCGAGGCCTATATTGACAGCCTCAAAAAACGCTATGGAGTTGAGGTGCTTTACAAAATTCCCGCACGCGCGACCGGTTGAGAGGTTCGGCGGGCATGATGTGGCTCGCCGAGCCGCATATAATGTCGAGTTCTGTGGTGGCTGTAGCTCAGTTGGTAGAGTCCAGGATTGTGATTCCTGTCGTCGTGGGTTCGAGTCCCATCAGCCACCCCAAAGATTTCTTCTGAACTTGCGCGGACTTACCAACATCGCGCTGCGTTGATTCTGCTCCAAGTTCTGGCACTTGTTCCAGATTTGAGACAGACACCCGGTCGGCCCAAGCGGCCAGATGACCGGGACTCAGGTGGGTGTAACGCTCCACCATCGCCAGACTGGCCCATCCCCCAAGTTCCTTCAGCACCATGGCAGGTGTGCCCGCCATGGTGTGCCAACTTGCCCAAGTGTGGCGCAGATCGTGGAAGCGTAGCTCGGGCACTCCCGCTCTGATGCATGCCTTGCGCCAGGCGTGATTGCAGATCTTCCCCGTGGGCGCATCGGCCGTTTTCGTGTCGCGGCGGTAGACCGGAAACACCCAGCGCCGGTGCTGGCCTTGTTGCTCGCGGAGAACGTTCAAGGCATCGGCGTTCAGCGGCACCGGGATGTTCTTACCGGCCTTGGCCTGGTCGGCGTGAATCCAGGCCGTACCACGCTCCATGTCGACCTGAGTCCAGGTCAGCATGCGCACGTTGGTTTCACGCAGGCCTGTCGACAGGGCGAAGCGGGCCATCTGGCGCAGATGCGCGGGCAGCTCGGCCAGCAAGATCTCCGCCTGCTCCGGGGTCAGCCAGGTCATGCGCTTGGCTGGCTGCGGCTGCTTGGTGATCGGCGGCACGCGGTCGATCCATCCCCGCTTGTGCGCGTAGTGGAGGATTTTGGATAGCTCGGCCATGTGCAGGTTGACGGTTCCGGCCGCCGCGGGCTTGGCCGCAGGCGGTTTCTCGCCTGCGGCGATGGCATGCTCAATGGCGCGCCGGTTCACCGGACAGTCGCGGCGCGCGGCCATGATCTGCCGCACGCGCTGCGCGTCGATGTCCTTGAGCGCCACGCCCTGGAGTCCGCCTTGGTAGGTCAGCCACGTCAACTTGAGCTTGATGTCCTCGATGGAGCGCCGATGGCCGAATTCCTGCAGCCAGGCCACGACGGCAGCATCCCAGGTTACGGACGGCGCTTGTCCAAGTCGCTTGACCCGCCAGAGGTCACTCGCAACCTGGGCGGCATATTCCTCCGCCTGCGCTCTTTCTGTGGTGCCAGCGCTACGCTTAATGCGCTCGCCATCGACGGTGATGTCGATGTACCAAGTAGTGCTCTGTCCACGCCGATAGACACGCATGGTGCGTTCTCCTGCTTTTTCCCGTTGAGATATTGTGTGCGAACCCATTCGATCACGTCATCATCGATCAACGTGTAGCTGCGCCCCAGCTTTGCCGCTGGCAGGCCGTGGTGGCGGATGTGGTTCACCACGGTTTCGGGGCAGATGTGCAGCATTTCGGCTGCCTGGATCAAGGTGAGCGTGTTAGCCATGGGTGCCCCCGATGCATGATTGCCCCACAAACGCGCCAGAATCGCCTTTGGCGGGATTTTGGGTTGCTTGCGATACCGAGCTGGCAGACCGATCAATCAACCCCATCAGGAGGCTGTTCTTCATCTTTGACCTGCCGCGTATGGAGCCAGCGACCATGTGCGGTCGGTTTTTCTTGTCGCCAGCAACAGTGCCAGCAACGGACGCCTGATCGCCATCGTGTTGTTGGCTCAAAGCCAGAGCACCGGCAGGTGCGGGGCATGCTGCGGTGGCCAGCCCCGGCAGGGGCGGGTGTTCTGCGGGGGGCAGGTTTGCCTGAATGGCGGGCTCCGCCAAGGAGTCTGCCATTTCAGGTCTAAAAAGACCTGAAATACCTAAAGGGGCCGGGCGGCTGCGCCACGAATCGGGCGGGTGCGCCACGCTACCGGGCGGGTGCGCCACGCGATCGGGCGGGTGCGCCACGTTTTGCGCGGTTTCCGTGGGCGGATGCGCCACGCGCCGGATTCGGTCGCCGTCGATCCGGATGCCTATGGCGGCCAAGCCTTGGGCGTCGGCCCGAAGTCGGCGGCGAGCGTCACGCAACGCCTGGTCGCAGAGATCGCCTGCGGTTGCCTCGATCAACGCGTCGATCTTCCAGCCGCCGTTCGGTTGTCTGTCGACGCTATGGGTGATCAGGAGACGCGCCACGGCTTGGCTGATGCCGTGCTCCAGGCGGACGATGGGCGTCGGATCGTAGTTCAGCGCCTTGTCCAGGCGCATGATCTCCGCCCATGCTTTGCCCAGCCATACAACCCATAGCCTGCGTTGTTCTCCGGTAAGCGGATCCCGCCGGGTGATCTTTTTTGTGTACTCGGCTTCGTTGATGACACCGCCCATGATTCGCCGTTCTTGCGTGTCGATTTCGATGGTCACGGCGCGCATCTCGCGCAGCAATACCCAGATTTGCTTCTGGCTGTAACGGGCATCGCTCATCACCTTGCGCACGCGTGCAGGATCGACCAGCAGCCGGATCATTCCCGATGGCTCATCCTCACGTCGCTCGGCGCAGAACTGGATCGCCTCAAGCAAATCGGCGTGACGCTGGCCAAGCCGCCCCGTCACGGAACACCGGCCCCACGCCGTGGTGATCCATTCACCATTGCGCGCGGTGGGCCGCTGCGTGGGCTGGAATAACCGCACGCGCGCCGGGGCTAGCCCCGCTGTTTGGATTACCTTGTTACCACTCATTGCGGCCCCCTTTCAGGGTCGGGCTTTGCCCATCCTTGGCTTGCCGGTACGTCATCGCGGGCGTGGCAGGCACGCTGCCGTCCCCCTTGATCCGAATGAGGTTGGCCGGTCGCAGGACGCCGCCATCTTCTCGCCTATACCAGCGGTCATCAATCGGCTCCGAATAGTTGTTCTTCGGAATCGACATCCGGACATACCAGCGGCGCGCATCTGCGCCCACGGGGCGCAAACCAATGGGGTCATCGCTGTAGTCCATCGATTCCGTGGCGGTCATCCTGGTCAGAGCCGCTCCCCATCTGGCGTTGTCGGTCAGCACACTCGACCCTCGTGCGGCATGTTGCTGGTCGCCTTGTCCCTCGCGGGCCGCAGACTTCGCGACGTGGTGGGCAAACACCAGCGGCGCTCCCGTCTCTGACGCGGCATACTCCAGTCCCCCGAGCAATTGCGACATGTCTCCGGTGGAGTTTTCATCGAGGCGATGCATCCGGCTGATGGTGTCGATCACGATCAGCCGCGCCCCTTTGGCGTACTCAACCAGTCGGTCAAGCTGGCGGTCATTCATCAGGTCTATGCGTTTGCCAACCACGGCCTGCAGGTCGAGAAATTCAGCAATGGCCTCTCGCGCTGCAAAGGGCAAGTACTTTCCCATGGAGCGCAATCGGTGCTGCAAAACCGGCTCGGGATCCTCCGCTGCCAGGTAGACGACACGCCCAGAACGTGCGGGTCGCATGTCCAGCAAGTCACCTCCTGCCACGGAACAGGAGATGCCCATTGCCGCCTCGAGGAGCAGGAACGATTTGCCTGTTCCGCCAGGACTGAACAACGCGCCGACCGTGCCCGCCAATAGACCGGGCAACACGAAATCTAGCGGCCGAGGTTCGGTGTCAAAGGCTTTGAGGATGTCAATTCGTGCCATCTCACACCCCCTGAGCTTCAGCCGCAGCAGTCGCCTCGAGTAGCTTGCGAGCGCGTTCGTCGCGCTCGGCCTTGCGGGCGTTGATCCAGGCACGGATTTCCGACTCTGGCCAGGCCATTTCGAAGCCCTGGCCGCGCTGCCCCAGGTGCAGGGGCATGGGAAATTTGCCTTCGCGCACGAGCTTGTAGATCGTCGTACGGCTCAGGGCGGTGGCTGCGCACACGGCAGTGAAACGCATCAGCGGATCGAAACCCTCAGGCAGCTTGGCCCGGCGCGCTGCGCCGCGTGAAGCGCCGGTCGATGCATTCGACGAGACTGTTTGGGTATGCATTGGCATAAAGATTCCTTTCAGGTAGAAGGCCGCAAACGGCGTGCCTTCCCGGATTCGGGCGCGTGTTGCGCGAGGTTGGCGCAAGGTGTTTGACTGGCGTGGGCGCGCGCAGCTATGCGCAAAGCGCCAGCTGTAAGGACAGCCGCCCTCGTGAGTGCTCTATTCGCCCTGCGTGTCAGCCTTCGATGGACTGGCCGGCAGATAGGCCGGATCGACGGCGCGCATCAGATCAGCCACCCGCCAGCGGGTGAGGCCGCCGATACGCACCGGCTTCGGCAGCATGCCGGCGCTGACCGCGCGCCAGAACGTGGAACGGCCCATCGACAGCATGCCTGCGCCTTCCAAGGCAGTGACCAGAATCTTGTCAGTCATGACGCCGGCTCCTCGTCACAGTCACGGACATGGTTGCAAGCCACGGCATTCACCTCGCCGTTGACTGTGTCCGCCAGACTCCCGGCCTGATAGCTGAGCGTGTTGAGCACACTCGCCAGATCCCCAAGCAGGCCCCAAAGATCTCCACTGGCTTGCTCTCGCGCAGCAATGACTGCCCGTCGCGCCAGCTTCGCCGTCGCAGACAGACTCTCCGCTTCGCTCTGTACGATCGCATCGATCTCTGTGATTGTCCGCGCCAGGCGGGCAGCGTCATGGCCTTTGGGCTGTGGTGTCTCCAAGGGGATCTCGCAGCGGTCGAGCTCGGCTTTTGCATCGCTGGCTGCATCCCATTCCGTGTCGTAACCGCTCCCACCGCCGATCTCGTCTTGGCGCGAGTCGGTCAGGCGCCACGCCCATTGCCCGGACGGGGCGCGGTACACGCTGGCAGTCAAGCCATCGCGCTTGAATGCGAAGCTGTCGGAAAGATTGGGGGAGGGGGTGTTGCTGCTGGCCGCCTGTTGGCTGACCGAAGAGGACCCATTGCGGGCCTCGTGCACGTGCGTCATGGTGAAACTCCTCTGTGCGGTTGTCGATCCGCCGCCCGACGCCAATCGGGAGGGGCGGAACCTGACGGGTTGGCGTACCGGCACAGAGGAACCGGCGAGCCTCGCGGCTCCCCGCCAGGCCCGCCCCAAAGGGAGCTACCTGACGCGCAAAACAAAGGCCGCGATCATCGCATGGACGGCGCGGCCTGCTGCTTGCGCCTCTGTGTGTTCCGGGACGCCAATCCCGTATCTCTTTCAAGATGCCGCAAGTTTCCGGCAATGGACGCGGGGTGTCAAGCGGTGGCGCAGGCGGATTCCGACGCGTGGCACCGTGCAGTCGGTGCCAGCACCCGTCGCCGGAGCACCTGAACCATCGATCCTTATGCACAATCCTTTTCGCCTCAGCGCATCAGCGGGATGCTCCGACCGTCACAGCATCGGTCAACGCGGTCAGCCGGGCAATGAGGAAAGAGACCGAAAGCTGTCACATGTCGACCGGAAATCCGGCGCCTCCCAGGGTGGAATGGCCTTGAGAGCGACCTGCGAAAAACTTGCCGTACTAAGCCCCGGGGGCTTCGGGCGGGGCACACCGCGGCGTCGGGTTGACGTTGCGCGCTGCATGCACGCCTTAACACCCCGAGCAAGCGCCTGCCGATCAGCGCGTCTAGCCTTGTGTTTCTGCGTTTTCAACCTCGATCAAACAGGTCATCTATCTGATCAATGGGCTCCGGTACGTGATGATCTTGATAATCATCGGTGTCGTAATCGGAAAAATAGGTTGTGGCGTATGAGTCAATGTCAAAAGCGTCGATGACCGCGGAAACATTTTGTTCGGTCGGTGTTACGCCGTACTGCTCAAGCTTTTCTTCCGCGAGATGGCCAAGTCTCTCGCGTGCGAGCCCGAGATCGTCCAAGCTAGAACCCTCATACACCTCACCAGCATCGATCTCGTGGCGCGCGTTATCAGCGATGTATGCAACTTTGGCTGCTTCCAGAGCGGGCCAGATGCGCGCCCTAGCATCTCCGTCAAGAGTTGCGAGGATTCGCTCTATCGCTTGGAATTCGTCAGGGTAGGGCGCCCTGGCGCATGCGCGTGCCACCCATAATTCCAATGCGGTTTTGTCGATATTCATGTGGCCTGCGGCCCACTCAAGAACCGACGCTGCCTGGGAAAGCAGAAATGGGGGGTCGGTCGCGAGAATAAAATTGGCCGCAGAAACCAATAGGCCCGTCGGAGCCGCGCTCGGCTGAGAGCGATTTAGTATAACTGCCGCCGCTGCGCCTATGTGGTCGGAGGTGTAGCCAATGAATCCATTTAACTCACCTTCTCGAATCACATTCGAGGCTAACTCTATGGACTTTCCGTTTGATAGTAAGCCGGTTGAGATGAGGCCTGACAAAGTCTCCACTGAACTTGCGCTCCTGTGCGAAATAAGCGCCGCACGTAGCGTTGGTAGGTCCGTCGAATACCTGTGGAGGACGTAGTCGCCTATTGATGGGTTAAAAAGATCAAGCACAGCATTTTCTGCCGTAGGCGCCGAGGCGGCCGCGCGGCTCAGAAACGAGCCAACTAAGTGTCGAAGCGTAAGAAGAAAATCGCGCCGGCCAGTTAGTCCGTTATTTTCCGCCCTGGCTGTAAAACGCGCGTACGCCTCTGCCAAATCGAATTGGCGGATTGGCCTCTGATTTATTGCAACCAGAAGCACAATGCCGCGCCCGAAATCGTCGAGTTGCGCCTCGAACGGGTGCTGCCAAACGCGCGTTGGATTGTCAAGAAGTTCTTTCGCATAGCCCCAGTATTGGCTAGCCGAGTGCTCCGATATGGCATTAGTGTCCGTGATGAAGCGAATTAATCGTGGGTTGAAATTCCTGTGGGATATTATTCTTCGATAACGCCTCTCAACATAAAGTTCGTCGACGTGCTCCGCGCTTAACGAGGAGTGCCATATGTGATTATATAGAATTTTGGCTTTGTCGATCTCTTGGAGTGATTCGATGCGGACCTCGAGTTCATTTCTTTCGATATTGTTCTGGGATAATATGTCAATCAGTGCCTTGCCTTGATTTAAGATCGTGGTTCGCGAGGTTAGAATGAAGCGCTTTGTCTTGTCATGCGATATGCGCCTAATAAATTGCGTTATATGGCTTCCTTCGTGTCCGGAGAGGGCCTCTAGGTAGTTTCTACCGAGAAAGTCATCGAAGTAGAAGATCTGCTTTTGGCCGTCACCATAGACCCCCTCTGCTTCACGAAGATCCTCGGCGACGTGCATGAGGGAAAATCCCCTATCCACATAGTGCAGGACCATGTGATTGGCGAGCGTTGTTTTGCCAATTCCGGGGGCTCCGGTAACTATGACAGTCCCTAGCGTCTCGAGCTTATCGATGGCAGCGCCGTGCAGCTTGGTTGGAACGTAGAACTTGGCCTCACGCACTATTTCATCAAGAGAGAAGGCGCTGCGATCGTGAATGGCTTTGTTGAGTATATGCTGCAACACTGATGTGCTGCGGATCCACAATTTGTAATGGCGGCGCTCTATAAGAGGTTCCCGCGAAAGGATGTCGTTCAGGTCTTCCCTGCCGAGTATGTCATCATCGCGCAGGACGTATGGGCTTAAGAGCTCTTTGAGCTTCGACTTATCTGTTCGTGACAGTTGATGCGATACCCCTAATATGTAGCGCGATGGGTTTAGTTTTTCGATTTTTGGGCGTTCAATCTTCTCAATATGGGTGAAGAGGCGCTCTAGGGGTGTCGCTTGCCAGTGTTTGCACTGCAGGATGACTTCGCTTCCATCTATTGCGAAATAGCGGCCGTCAACGCCTGCGTCGCGGCCCGGTTTGAAGCGTTCAAACCGATGGCCGTGGATCGCCGAAAGAAGATCCGTGCAGAGGGCTTCAAACTCCTTGTCATTAAGCGCAGAGAAATCGTAATCAGTCATGTTGTCGGTTCTGCTGCAGGCGCTTGAGATAAATGCCGTTTGAAACGGGGGCGACGCAGGTCTGTCGAAAATTATTCTTCGATTGGCACGAGAATCGGGTGGCCTCGTGATTGCGCCACGATTTCCTGGTGTACAGATAATTTGGCGGATGCGCAGCAAGGCGGCTGCCGACGTACAAGTTAACCCGCCCCTGACTTCGTAGGCGCCCGCAAATATGCCATCCAGAGTGTTTGGTATCCGATGCCGTGCTCAACCAAAAATCGGCGTCACGCGCGGCTTCCTCGTTCTTCAGTCGCGCGCAAGGCGGTTGGAGTAGGCGCAGAGCGCGCACTGTCACCTTTGCTCCAACGTTAAAACGTTGTCTCTTGGCCGGCCGCTCGTGCGAAGTCAAGAATGGCCGTGCAAAGGCGCCGGAGAGTTGGGGATGAGTGTCCCGCGCGGCGGCCAGCGGATACCCAATCCGCAATAAAAAGATCGTGTTTTTCGAGGCCACCTTCGTTCCCGTATCGAGTCCGTGCGGCATTTGCAAGCGGTTCATAGTGTTCGGCAAAATCAGCCTTTACGGTGGAGCCGAGATTTGTTGTCCAGATGGCATGGTTCGCGGTCACGATGCATGCGTCAGGAAACGGCGTATATGTCCGGGCGAGTAAACGGATCAGTGCTTGGTTATCACGTTCATGCTTTCTCCGGTGCTCCTGACGCAGCGTGTCTCCGTCGGCGTCGAAGACCACGAAGGCTGGAATGCCAAGCTCCACGGCGATTGCCAGCGGTTGGATGAGCTTATCTTTTCCGTTAACGGGAATCAGGTGGCAGCCCAAACGGCGGAAGTCGGACCATTGGTTGGCAAGGTGGAGCTCAGTGGTGATGTATGAAACGTCCTCCAGCCCTTCGACAAGGACCGGAACTCGGGCAAAAAACATTTCGGCGATGCCCGGCTGCAAGGCTTGATGGATCTTCGCAACGAGCCCGTCCGTCGCTCGTTGTGGATCTTCATCCAAGGCCGCTCGAATCCGAGAGCAAAGGTTTGTGAAGGTTAGTGCCTTGACTTTCGACCCCGCAGTCGGAGTCCGCTGTTGAACGATTCGCGTGTTCTCGAAGCCATCCCCGCTAATGAAAAGTGGTGAATGTGTTGTAATAAGAATTTGATTGTTCCCGG
Organism: Pseudomonadota bacterium; assembly: GCA_021834245.1. Classification (GTDB taxonomy): domain Bacteria; phylum Pseudomonadota; class Gammaproteobacteria; order Acidiferrobacterales; family UBA6901; genus JAJXUF01. The sequence goes on along the minus strand of JAKBDW010000527.1, from coordinate 1,823 downwards.
TGGCGAGTTCAGAGAGGACATCGGCTAAGTGTCGCGCTTGTGGTGGATGCTGATATAGCTCCGGCTCCTCACATCCGAGTATTAGCGTCGGCGCGTCTGGCGCGTCAGATGCCGCAAGCTCTTGAAGTAGGGCCAGCAGATATGATCGCTGCAATCCGTGCCCCATGCGGGCCAAACTACCCAAAAAATCCCCCTCTCCTGTCTTGATTCCCGCGACAGGCGCCTGGACAAGCACGGCCTTGTTTGGGTCTGAAAGCCATTCCATTCCTAGGCGGACGTTCGGGTGTGCCCACGATTCCAGGCGTCGCTGCAAAGACTGCGATATGTCAGTGAGGCTGGCTTGGTTGCGATCAAGAAGCTCCTGATATCGCGCGAGGGTATCGGTCTTCAATGCGTCCAATTCGGCGTCAAAGTTGGTTCGACTTCGCACGGCCCGCGCAATCAGCTTTCCCAGTGCAGAGTTCTTGGCCTCTTGGCTTTCCTCGCCCGCGTCTTTGACTGCTGGAACATAGACCCATTGAACGAAGCCGGCAAGCTTGCCTGTGCTGTTGATGCCGTAGAAGTCATCGGCGCTCGGGATCAGGACGCACTGATGTTGATTGGTTGACTCATAGTCTCGCAGGGCTTGCGCCTTGTCATCCTTTGATCTCGCATTTGGAAGGTCCGCGAACCGGGTGCGTAGATCTTCGTATATCTGTGCGAGATCGGCGGCCCGTGCTCCCGTCTTCTCGGCCGCAAAGAAAGGTCGGAACGCCTCCATTCCCAACCGTTGCCCGTAGTGTCGAATGACGCCATAACCACACGCGCTGTCAAAGACCGCTTCCGCAGTGACGACGAGTTCATCCTGCCGAACATACGCGGCCAGCTCGCGCTTTGCAGCTAGGCTCAAGTCGTCAAATGTCAACGAGATCCGGATCGGATTTTCCGTATTTCTATTGAAATAATCCTCATCGATAAGTTTGCTGATGTCAGTTGTCGATGCGGAGCGGTCCTGAAAGAAGACATTCAAGGCGGCAAGCACTGTCGACTTTCCGGCCCCATTTGGTCCCACAAAGCATGAGTAATGATTGAGGGAAATGGTCTCGTTCTCAAAACTGCGGAAATTCTCGATGCGAACGGTCTTGATTTTCATATTCGGAGTCCAGGTCGAGCTACAGATCCTAAATTTGAGGATGCTGGTCAGTGTGGCGTTGCAGATGTTGTCGCTTATCGCCGGAGCGCAAGAGTCATCGAGCGAGCCGCGATATCGGGCTGAACCAAGAAGTCACCGAACCCATCGAGTTCTCCAGCAGTACCGTCGTGGTCCACATCGCTCATTGCGATAGACCTCTGATTTTGGCAGCAAGTTGCCCAGCCACATCGCGACCCTGTTCATCGCGCTTCACCGCGAATAGGAACAGGCAGCGACCGTCACTACTGCGTTCCCACTGCTCACCGGCCTGCCGCTTCTCGCGCGAGTCATCGTTGGTTTCGTAGGGCTCGCCCTTGTACTCGACGATCAGCACGCGGCCATCCTGCAACTCGGCCACGAAGTCCGGGTAGAAGTAATCCTTAGCGGTCGGGAACCAGAAGGAACATGTGGGCTGGCGCTCAATGTTGCGGACCCAGTGCTTCACTTGTGGATGCGCGTCGATCAGCCTGGCGCATTGGAACTCTTCGGAGTCCCGTCCGCGGGGGGTCTTCTCCCGCAGATCATGGATCACCGGGTAGAAGTGCTTCTCGAATTGGTAGCTGCCCCGGTAGACGTTCCTTGCGGGATATTGACCGGACTGGAACCGGAAGCTGTGCGGAGCTGCCTGTTCCGCCGGCGGCACGGTCATCTC
>JAKBDW010000351.1:0-2790 GCA_021834245.1 Pseudomonadota bacterium | reverse complement strand
GGGCCTCCTAACCCCGCATCATCGTGTGCCGAGCCTGGCGGAGTTCCATGCCGTGTTCCTGATCATCGCAGTCCTGCCTTTGCTTGCCCTGCCAGGATTTTCCAGTTTACGAAAACACGATGGCGCTGTCGTGAGTGGCCATATGCCGGCCCATTCGAAAGATCTTCAATAACTTGAAGACAGACAGGTCGCCCACGACCCATAGTCCACACTCTTTATGGATTTGTACTGACCATTTTGTCGGTACTCTTGTGGGGCGTATATTTCATCTTCGTCTGCGGGCCCGAGAAGCACCAAGGCAAGCATCACGAGAAGCCCTAAGTTCAACACCAACCCCTCTTCGGAGGGGGTTTTTGTCACGCTTCCCCTCCCCTGGGCGGCTTTCATGAGTCTCATATGTTCGTCCGCCACATCGTGCAGGCCGACCCCCAGAATGCTGCCATGAAAACATCGCCGTCCATCCAACTACTGGCAGGCTCACTGTAACCGGTCAGGAGGGTGGCGCCTCGTAGTAGGTGATCTCCGCTTCACCTTCGTCAAGGTGGAGCCCGGCGTTCAAAGTTCTGTTTGATCCGCAACTCCTGGTAAGCGGTGAGTGGGGCACGGGTGAGACACATCTGCTGTGCGATGTCACGCAAGACCGGATCGGTCGCGGCCAAGCCACCGTTCTTGTTCTGGCCAAGAACTTCCAAGGCAGCGTTGTTGCAGAAATCTGTGCGCGGATTGAAGCAGGGCGCACAGAAATCGAGATATTCGATCGACTTGAAGAATTGGCCAACGAGACCGGCGAGCGCACGGTTGTCATTATCGACGGTGTAAACGTAGGCCGTCGTCGTGAATGGCGAGAAGCCGTGACCACCCTTCAAGCGCTCGTTGCGGACCGCCCGAGCATTGGCTTGATCGTCACGTGCCGGACGCCGTTTGAGTCCATCGCTATCGAGCAAAAGGACTTAGAGAAATTTCACAACGTCACGCACCTTGGGTTCGACGATCAGGAATTCGATGCTCAGGCCGCTTTCTTCCAGTACTACAGCCCTTGCGCTATGTAACGCGCGAGCCTATGGCTTCGTGGACACCTTTTGCAAAGATTCCCTAACCAACAGCATGTTGATGGCCAGCACGACATTGATCGCCCGGGTGTCCACCTCTTGCCACTTGGTCACGTACTTGCCGACTACAGCGTCGAACTCGGTCTGGAATATTACTTTTGGTTGATTGATTGAGGCGCCCCCCTCGGCCTATCGTTCACGAAGGTCAAGTATTCCAACCCATCATAATTCGTTGGCCCATAGAAGCCTAGCGGGACCGTGTTCCCTACTTGCTAAGTGCGTGGGAGCATGGCCCCTGCTTTGAGGCTCGTGCCTTCAGGAATTTAGCCGTAGCGCCCACTTTCAGGGGGGAGCACATGCACGATCGTCAGCGACAGTGACCCGTGGCACAGCCGGAATACCTTGCTGCTTTACGCTTGATTCTTCGGGGCATGTGCCGCTCAGAGACGTCTTTCCACCAGACGTTTCGGCAATTCGGCAAAAACTTGTTGTCGCATCTCTATCCCCCCTTGTCGTTTTCCGTATTTACCCCCTACAGGCTAACTCAATGGCTGTTGCAGTAATTCCTTAATGAAAGGAAACGCGATGGATCAGTCCGCCGTCACCTCTCGGCTCGCGGAGCTAACAGGCACACTCCGACCAACCAGTGGTACCACAGATAAGGATCTTACCGAAGCACGCGCGGCGATTGCGGCAAGCTTGTTGCACAACGCCGCTGATCTATCAACACCGTCGGGCGAACTGGTGCCATCCCCTATCACACCGACGACCGATCTCGGTGCAATCGTCAGCCAAGCCGCAACCGTGGGTGGCCCGGTGCCTCTCGCCTTCCGCCGCTCGGTTCCATTCCGGAGCGTGACCGATCCGTCCGCGGTGCCAAGTCCGGCTGCCGGAATGGCTGCAAAAACATTCGGCCCCTTCGTCGACGCGAATGGCCAGTTGCACTGGATCGACCTATTCCAGCCGCTCAAACAGGCCGAAATCACTCGCTCAGGCGCTGCCGCGCCCTTCTTGCTGCTACCGATCACACTACCGGCAGGACCGATGCCGACGTCGCTCAATCTCGGTGCTGGCAGTCTCTGGATCGAATCGCGAATTCTCTCGCCCACCGCGCCCGCAAGTGGGTATACCGGTCTCACCATCAGCGGTGGAACGATCAGTTTCTCAACCGCGCCATCAATTGTTTCCGGCAATGTGCAGATCGGCACGGCGGATACCGTCACACTGACCATCAAGCTCAATGCTCCCTCGGGCCCGACCGGCGGCGCCGGGCTGGGAGCCGATGGTGGGGGGGTTATCGCGTCACTTCCGACTGAGGTATCTTTCAGTTTCGCGCCCGCTGGCGGCGCCATCACCGCTGCCGCGGATGCGGCCTTGACCGTATATGGGAACACAATTCCCATGCATTGGCATGCGGCGGTGCCGGTCTATGAAACGCAACTCAATCAAATCCTGGTCGAGTTCACCACAACGACCGCAGATTTGACGATCAGCAAAGCGTTTTCGCCGTTACTCACCCCCCAAGGCAAGGCCGCAGTGACCACTGTCGCCTGGGCATTGCCCGTGGCCATCGCGCCGCCTGCTCAATTGGGTGCCGCCGCCGGAGACGGCGCACTTGCCGTTGTGCTTGGCCCCGGACTCAGCGCCGCCTGGAGCGGACTTGTTGGCGGACCGGCTCCTTTCGCCGCTGCCTTCCTGCTCTGCGCTGGGGGCTGGCTCGAACTCATCGCCGCGATCGGAC
>JAKBDW010000420.1:0-2795 GCA_021834245.1 Pseudomonadota bacterium | reverse complement strand
TTTGCCTGGGATCAACCTGCCGCTGCCTCCACCGCCACCCATGGTCTGGATGCCGCATCTCCATATCTACGTGGCCCACAAGACACAGCGCCCCATCTTTTTCCGTGAAGGCCACTACTACGTGCGCGACAACGATCGCTGGTTCGTTTCCGATGACTACAACGGCCCATGGGAGCATGTCGACGAAGACCGCCTGCCACGTACCCTGCGCGGCTATCATCATGAAGACTGGGACCGCTACCAAAGAGACGCCGACGAGCACTACCGCCGCAGAGACGAAGGGGACGCACCGGCCGCCTTCTACCCCGGTCGTTATGATCATGATCGTTATGCTCATGATCACGGCGAGCATGACCGTGGCGAGCATCGCGGCTGGGATCACGACCGACGCGACGGCTATCGCTCAGACGACCGACGCGACGATCGCGGCCGGGATGATCACCGACGCGACGATCGCGGCGGTGATGGCGATAATTAAGTGGCCTGCGGCTGCTGGCCACTACGGTCAGCAGCTTGCCGCGACCAGGTGCGCATGATGCCCTGCAAGGGATGCACGTAGATTTCAGCGCCGGAACCGCTTTGGTTTCGGCGCTGATTCTGGTCACCGCGTTTTTCCTGCGCGGTATGTCAGGATTTGGTTCCGGACTGTTAGCTGTTCCGCTGCTTGCGCTTTACTTGCCGCTCACCTTCGTGGTGCCGCTGATGCTGGTCGTGGATTTCACGGCTGCCGTCACTTTAGGCGGCAGTGCCCGTTCCCGCATCGCATGGAAGGAAATAGCCTCACTCCTTCCCTTCACCGCGAGCGGCCTTATTCTCGGTCTCTTTCTGCTGATTCGACTGCCTCCCGCCCCCCTTGAGCTTGTTCTGGGCGTATTTGTGATCGCATTCGGGCTACGCAACATACTGGGACTGCACGGCAGCACACCGGTATCGCGCATGTGGGCGGCGCCCGCCGGATTGCTTGGCGGAACTATTGGCAGCATGTTCGGGACCGGCGGCCCACCTTACGTCGTCTATCTATCACACCGCATTCACGACAAGACAAAACTGCGCGCAACGCTATCCGGACTTTTCGTGCTCGACGGAGGCATGCGCATCATCAGCTTTCTGATAACCGGGTTACTGCTGCAAAAGCGCGTCTGGTTTGCTGCCATCGGGGCCCTGCCGCTGATGGGGCTTGGCCTTTACGCTGGCCACAGAGCCCACCTGCGCATGTCGCATGCGCAGTTGCTTCGCTTGATCGGCGCCTTGCTGCTCATCAGCGGCACGTCCCTCCTTTGGAAGGCGCTGCGCTGAAAGTTGCCCAGCGTGGGCAGTCAAACCGCTGTTCATGTGCGCTTGCGCATGGGACAATGAACTATGGCCGGCAAGAAGATTTCGACCGAAGATCGCAATCTTTTTCGCAGCGCGACGCAAGATGCCCGTCCGCTGCCGCAGGACCGTGTCGCCCGGCGCCGGCCGTCACGCCGGCCGGTCCCATTCCAGACGCAAAGCGACCAACAGGCGGTAGTGGACAGTCTCCTTTCGGACGACTTCGATCCGGCCGAAATCGAAACGGGCGAAGAACTCATATTTGTCCGCCCCGGCATTCAACAGCGCGTATGGCGCAAGTTCCGTCGCGGTCAATACGTTATCCAGGGCGAACTCGATCTGCACGGTCGCGTTGTCGCCGAGGCGCGCGAGATGGTTGGCGCGTTTCTGCGCGATGCGCGTGCCGCCGGCAAGCGCTGCGTTCGTATTATTCACGGAAAGGGTTTGAGCTCCGAAGGACGCCTGCCCGTATTGAAAGGCAAAGTTAATTCCTGGTTGCGTCAAAAAGACGAGGTACTCGCTTTTTGTTCGGCGCCACCCAGGGACGGTGGGACCGGCGCGGTGTACGTTCTGCTCAAGCGCAATTAATGCGCTGCTGGCGGGCACGTCCCGCCCTAACCATCCGGTCCACCCCGCGGCTTGCACTCGATCCTGGCATCGAAGTGCATGGCCTGAAACAACACTGTACTGCGCAGCGGCGCGACTCGCGGTCTATTTTTTGCTCATCTCGACGCAACTCCAGCGGGGGCCATTGGCCCCCGCTGGAGGCGCTAATTATGATTTGGTAGCCGCCGCGGCAAAGCCGGCCAAAGCCTTGCTCAGCTTCTTAACCACTCCGTGGCATTCGCCAATGCCATGCCGACGCGCGATATACGCGGGATCGTTGTAACCCAGCCACACCTTGCCGGCAGCATCCTGCCACACCAGTGCCTTCAGCGGCATGTCGATACCCGCCGTCTGGCCACATTGCATCAGCGCGGTGCCACCAACAGGATTGCCGAAAATCAGTACCGCGGTCGGACGCAACTTCAGGCCGACTTTGGCGGCGCCGGCCGCATGATCGATTAACGCGAAAATATGCATGCCATTTTTCTTTACCACCGCCTTGAAACGCTTCATGGTGGTCTGCGGATTATATGGGCTCGGTACAGCGATGAGCCCCTCGGCAGCGCCGGCGGTAACAGTGATCCCAAGCAAAGCGGCGACGATCAAAACTCGCAAAGTGCCCTTCATTTTCATTCCTCTCGATTACGTTGTTATTCAAAGTTGACGAAAAATACTTGGTCGGAATAAGAAGCCCATTTCTTACAATCGAACAGACAATTTCATAACAAAACCGTTTTTTCTGTTGAGCCGCCGCAATTTTTCGCCACCCCGTCTTGATTGCGACCTGCGGCGTGTTGTCGCTTGTGGAAAGGCCTTTCGGCGCCTGTTTTTGTACATTTCGTCGGCGGCAGACCGATCAAATAGAAGCCCGTATTGCG
>JAKBDW010000125.1:0-2801 GCA_021834245.1 Pseudomonadota bacterium | reverse complement strand
GGCACGCTTGACTGAGACGAGAGGGGCGGGCGACCAAGAGGCGGAGAACAGGGCATATAAGATCAGTATGGCCAACGGAACAGGGATCAGCTTCAAGGGTGACGATACGCGACCGTTCTCATTGCGCAGGGCGTGGAAGGCGCCGATGACAAAAAGTGAGCCCCAGGTCAGTTGTTTGAATGTGCTTCCGTTGGGATCTCCACCGGTTAATGGCATTAGATTAAAGCCGATTAAGGCGAAAAAAAGCCAGCGGTCAGGGTGCTTGATGAGCCAGGGAGACGCAAGAGCGATGAGGAGTCCCAGCACAATGGCGGTCGCAAAATATGGGCCGACGCCGATAATCCAATAAAGGGCCTGTTCAACCATTGCGCTCGCCGTAGGCCACTAGGCGAATGTTGCTGAGTGAGACGAGGCGACCGTAGGCGTTCGCGCCTTTTACCCAGACGCGCACGGCTCGGTGCAGGCCTAATGGCAATATCAAGGAGCCGAGTAGAAACAGTAGCGTACCTCCCAAGCTGCCATATAGCGCAACTAGCAACCAACGCCATCTTGTATTTTTTTGACCGGCCAAGCGCGAATATATGACAGCAGATCGGAATCGGCGCATCAACAGATAACGTATTGTAAGGCGTGCCGGCGGAACGATTTCGTGGACGACCGCCGAATCACACCAGAGCAACGTGGCACCGCCACGCTCCATCCAAACAAAGAAATCTTGGTCTTCTGCGCCAGAATGTGCAAAATGCACATCAAAAGGTGCGGGCTTGCGCCGCCGTAGCCAATTTGCGGATACCAGTGCATTGCCAGTTCGGCCATTACCACTGGATATGCGGGTGCCCGTAGGATAGCGTGGACGCTCAAACAACTTGCTCTTTTTCGCCCATGCGGGGGCGTTGGCTGGGAACTGCGGCAGCACAGGACCTAGGACAGCATCTGCAGCGTGATGCTGCAGAGTTTCGAGCAACGATGCGAGCCAGTCCGATTCCGCGTATTCGTCATCGTCTATGAAGGCAACGTAGTTGCCGCTAGCCAATGCGACAGCACGGTTGCGTGCATGGGAGAGCCCCTGCACGGGTTCGATCTCGTAATTCATGTGCAATTGCGGGAATTGATTGGCGGCTTTGTTGACCATGTTTCGGGCGCTAGCCGCGTAATCGTTATCCACAACCACGACCTCGATCTCAAATTTGTTGTCTGTGCGTTGGTTGGCCAGACTTGACAGCAGATTTGCCAGCAACCTCGGCCGATGATAGGTGCAGACACAGATGCTGATTAGAAGTGGCGGTGCGGTCATTTCAGGCAGTAGCTTTCCAGAGCGCGTGGGCCATGCGTCCAATGATGAGACACGAGAGCAATTCGACACTCCCCAGCACGCTGATTACCCAGACCGCACCCCGAGATGAGAGTAGTACCAGCGCGGGCATAACCAGCGCTAGCGCAAGCCAAGAGAGGTGATGCAGTTTGCGATACCCTCTTTGGTTAGCCATGAGCGTGGCCATGAAGATATTACGCATCAACGAGAAGGCGAAAAAGACGGACCACGCGAGCACGAGGGGAAGCAGACCATGGTACTTCGGGCCGAGCATGCCCTCGAGCAGCGGATATGCGAGTGCAATAAATAAAATAAAGGCCAGCAGGCCTGTTTCTGCAATCAACAGGGACTGCAGTGAAAGGCGGCGTACGGCGACGGGTTCATTTCTGGCCATGTGGGCGCTTATTTTCGGTCGCATGAGATTCGACCAAGCGGTAATGCCAAGGGCGATAGGCATGAGAAATAGCCGTGCGGCATTGATGTTCGCCACAGCCGCAGACCCTAAGGCGATGGCCGCGACGAAGGGGTACGCATTCAGGTTGACCCAAGTGACAAGAACGCTGGGCAACGCCCAGCGGCCGCAGGCCCAAAGCTCCCGCCAGGCAGTGCGGTCGACTTTAGGAATCGCTCGGCCCCAGGTCGCGTGGACGAGGGGGGCCATCCCTGCCAAACCCATCCCGAGTAGAACGTTGCGCGCCGTAAAGGCGTGATTCCACAACAAGAGTGCGAGAGTCAGGAGCAGCAAAATTCCATAGGCGAGATCCCCGAGTAAGGCTTGTAGGGTGTGGGCTTCGGCATAACGCGCAGCACGGGCCCCTTCCCGAGCCATTGCCCCCAGAATGGCGGCTGCAAACGCGATCGCGAGTGTCCAGTCGTCAGTGTGCGTGGTGATGTGTCGGTACACGAACAGACCGAACGCGCAGAAGATGGCTGCAGAGAGCGCGACAATAGCTTGGCCAGCCGATGAGGTGTTTTTCACGAACGGCTTGCGGGCGTCGCTACTGGCTGGCAGCACCGTCGCCTGTGGAGAAATGAACAGCGCATTTTGCACGCCTTGGACTAGGAGGATGGGTGTTTGCAGGAGAATGAATAATGCGTATTCCTCTTTCGACGTCTCGCGAATGAATGTCAACGCAATGGTGAAATTGAGCAGACTGAGCCAGAACTGATCCGCTAGCGCGGCAACCGCCTTGACCCACTTATCGTTCATTTTGCTCGCGAGACGAAATTTTTCGGACATCGAGAGCGGCAACATGATGGGATCGGTCGCTGCTGCGCGGGAGTGTCGGTCTGGGATACGTCTATTAGAGGGCGGGTGCTGCTGAGGATCACCGAAAGTCCCGATAGACAGCAGTGAGCCCGGATCCGAGCGTGGTTCTCGCTCCCCACCCGAGTCCCCGCAATCGCGTTGTATCCAACAGCTTCCTTGGCGTCCCATCGGGCTTCGACGGATCGAATTCGATCTGGCCCTCGTAACCAATCACTTGTC
>JAKBDW010000256.1:0-2815 GCA_021834245.1 Pseudomonadota bacterium | reverse complement strand
TGCCGACCCCGGAAAACTGGCCGAGGAGAAGCAGTGCCTGCTCTGTCACACCATGGATAACAAAGTCGGCAGGGCGACTGCGTTCAAGGCGATCGCGCAGAGATACAAGGGCAAAGCCGATGCCGAAGCGAACCTGGTGCAAATGGTAGAGAAAGGCGGCGTGGGTCACTGGGGTTATGTCCCGATGCCGCCCGCCGGGTGGAAGCGCCCGGACGTGTCCGAGGCCGAGGCCCGGGAACTGGTGGACTGGATACTCGCGCTGCATTGACCTGACGCTGTTGCCAGCGCCCGCTGTATTTGCGTCAGGCACCATGCCTGCGAGCCTCAGTCGACGGCGATCTGCAGGCATATATGCCGAAGATCGCCGTTTTTCCTTGTTGCCGGGAAATATGTCCTGAAGATGCCCGTTCCTGCCCGCTTGCAGCGAAGGTGAGTTTGCGAGAGTGCTCCTCCGCGGTCAGGCCCCGTTCGCCCGCAGCCAGGCGATGACATTGTCCGCATTCTCGTTCGGCGGGAAGACCGGATAGAACACTTTGACTATCTTTCCATCTTCGATGATGAGCGTAAGCCGTTTGATCAGGCGCAAGCCGTTGTATTCGAAAGTCGGCAGACGCAGGGCGCTCGTCAATTCAAAGGCACTGTCGCTCAACAACTCGAAAGGCAGATGCAGGCGCTGCGCCGCTTCCTTCTGGTCTTCCGATGATTGCGCGCTTACGCCATACACCGTGGCTCCCAATGCGCGCAATTCGGCATGATGATCGCGGAAAGCGCAGGATTGCGGCGTGCATCCTCGCGCCCCCGGAATCTCGTTCCAGCCTGTCATCGGCGGACCGTCCGGCCTCCCGGTCATGGGATAGAAATAGACAACGAACATTTCGCTTTCCGAACCGAGGTCGACTGCGCGGCCGGCGGTGCTTGGCAGGGACAGGGAAGGTAGCTGCATGCCTTGCAGATGGCCACATGCGCCGTCATCCTGGGGTACGGGTAAATCGTCTGGCAGTACGTGAAGGTCTTTCATGTTCAATTTTTCCGGAGGGATTTGGGTGCGATACGTGTTGGCTATTGCGGAATACGCTGGCTACATATCTTTGAATTCATCAATATTCGCAGGTGAGTGGACAACGATGTGAACGATGTCATCAAACCAATTTTCGGAAAGTTGAAGGACATTCTCGGCGCCACCCGCAGCTCGCACTGTGCTTTGGCCAGGAGTCGGATTCGGAATGAAGTTGATGTCGACAGGCCAATCGGCTTCATGAACAAGAACACAACGCAGCCATTTGTAGAGAATTTCCTCAATTGAGCGCATTTCGCCTCTGTAGTGGATTGCTAGGCCATAGGGCCGAATGCGTTTTGCCAGTGCCTCAAAAGCCTCACGATCTTTTGCCTTCGGCTGCTCCTTGCGTGCGGTTGCCGCAACAGCGACGACGGCGAGCAACATCGCGCTTTCTCTCCGACCCGCCTTCCAAAGAAACCGAGCGTCTTCAATATGCCTACGGATGTTCATGATGGCCGCCGTTCTGTAATTTAGAAAATAAATTCATAGAGCAGCAATGTCGCCCATTGCTGTGGGCATTGTCAATGATGCTCAAATACCTATGGCACTTCACATTCCACAGTGATCATTGCCCATATGTCAGCATTTTGTCTGCATGGTTTAGCAATTTTCCCTTTCCCCGTACAATACCCAGCTAACCATGAAAACCATCACCTTCCCCGACAGCCCCTATCTCCTGCACCTGCCCTTCGAACCGGCAGGCGACCAGCCCACAGCCATTGCGCAGCTGGTGGAGGGCATCAATGACGGCTTGGCGTACCAGACGCTGCTGGGAGTGACCGGCTCCGGCAAGACTTTCACCATGGCGAACGTGATTGCGCGCACCGGGCGGCCGGCCATCCTGATGGCGCCGAACAAGACGCTGGCGGCGCAGTTGTATTCCGAGATGCGCGAGTTCTTTCCCGAGAACGCGGTCGAATATTTCGTCTCCTATTACGACTACTACCAGCCCGAGGCCTATGTGCCGTCGCGCGATGTGTATATCGAGAAGGATTCCAGCATCAACGAGCAGATCGAGCAGATGCGCCTGTCGGCCACCAAGTCCATGCTGGAGCGGCAGGACTGCGTGATCGTCGCCACCGTCTCGGCCATCTACGGTATCGGCGACCCGGTGGATTACCACGGCATGATCCTGCACCTGCGCGAGCACGAGAAGATGGCGCAGCGCGATGTGATCCAGCGCCTGGTGGCGATGCAGTACGAGCGCAACGATATCGATTTCAACCGCGGCCACTTCCGCGTGCGCGGCGATGTGATCGACATCTTCCCCGCGGAAAGCAGCGAGAACGCGCTGCGCGTGACGCTGTTCGACGACGAGGTGGAATCGCTGGCGCTGTTCGACCCGCTCACCGGGCATATCCAGATCCGCGTGCCGCGCTATACCGTGTATCCCTCCAGCCATTACGTGACGCCGCGCGAGACGACCCTGCACGCCATCGAGACCATCAAGGTCGAGCTGGCCGAGCGCATCGCCTTCTTCGTCAAAGAGAACAAGCTGGTGGAGGCGCAGCGCATCGAGCAGCGCACGCGCCACGACCTGGAGATGCTGGCCGAGATCGGCTTCACCAAGGGCATCGAGAACTATTCGCGCCATCTTTCCGGGCGCGGGCCGGGCGAGGCGCCGCCGACGCTGATGGATTACCTGCCGCCGAACGCGCTGATGATCATCGACGAGAGCCACGTCACGATCCCGCAGATTGGCGGCATGTACAAGGGCGACCGCGCGCGGAAAGAAAATCTCGTCAATTACGGCTTCCG
>JAKBDW010000340.1:0-2816 GCA_021834245.1 Pseudomonadota bacterium | reverse complement strand
GGGAAGCGCGAGGAATCTATCCAGTTGCTCGCCATCGCATGCTGTACCACGGCAAGGGCAAGCGGTCATGATTCCGGACTTCCTCTTCTCGGCCTTTGCAGACAGCCAAGGTGCAGCCAAGGCCTGAGTCAAAATGGTCTGGAGAATGACCGCCTTACACTCGACATCAAGAACTCAAGTAGCTCCACCCGGCCAATGCCGCAGTCATTTCTTTTTCCGGGGCAGCTTGCTCCCCGGCTTCACATCCACCTGCCCGAGCGCTTTCGTCGCCTTCAGCACCCGGTCAAAGTCCGACTCGATTTTCTGCGTCCGGTTGAATTCCGCATATTCGGCCAGCGCCTTCTGGTCGGCCTGCGTCTTGCTAACGTTGCCCTTGTGGGTCAGCACCTCGTACTCGTTGAAACTCAGGAATTTGTCCACACTGGCTGCCATATCGGCCATGCTCATCTGTACGCGGTTTTCGATGATGTTTTCGATATAGTCGAAGAAACTGGAAATGGTGCGCTCCAGCCGCTTAATCTCTGGCTCGGAAAGGTAGTTCTTGGCGATGGTAACATCCGAGACCAGCACGCGACCGTGCGGTGCATTTTTCCAGGTAAGCAGGCCAGCATGTGGCGCGGTGTGGTCGGTTTTACTGTGGATGATCTCGGCTGCGGTTTGGCCTGTGATGGCATAGTGGAACTTGTTCTGCACCCTCGCATAAAAGTTTTGCGTGACGTCGGACTGAGGGTCGTAGTCCACGCTGCATTCCGCGAAAATATCGGTGATCTGCTGATAAATACGGCGTTCGCTGGCACGGATCGAACGGACCCGCTCCAGCAACTCCAGAAAATAATCCTCGCCGAACACCTGCTTGCCTTGCTTCAGGCGTTCATCGTCCAGCACAAAGCCCTTGCGGATATATTCCTTCAGAATTTGAGTGGCCCAGATGCGGAACTGGGTGGCGCGCTTGGAGCTGACGCGGTAGCCGACTGCGATGATGGCGTCGAGGCTATAGTGCTTGAGCGTACGCCGGACGACCCGGCCACCTTCATTTTGAACTACCGAGAAATCCTCGGCAGTTGCCTTTTCCACCAATTCACCCTCGGCGTAGATGTTCCTGAGGTGCAGGCCAATGTTGTCCGGTGTGGTCTGGAACAGCTCTGCCATGAGGCGCTGGGGCAGCCACAGGGTTTCAGCATGGATGAGCACACGGATATGCACCTTCTCGTCATCGCCAGCGTAAAGCAGGAACGGCGCTTCCGTGCCTTCAGTTATTGTGATGGGCTGTTTCTCCGTCGGAGTCTTTTTCTCGGTCATGTGCCAATCTCCCTGAAGGTTGTTCGTTCAATGGTTGTCATGACACCAAGCCCAATTCACTGTGCCAAGCCGCAAGACGTGCCGGTTCTTGCATCGCCGCGCACAGCACCTGATGCACTTCGTGGTGGGGTTCGCTTGGCGGAAGATCGCCTTGCCACTGCTGCACATAGACCAGCACTTCGGCCAATGTGTGCCGAGCTTGCGCCTGCTGAACTCGGCGCCGCTCGCGCCCGCGAAGTACGTCCTGCTGTTTAGCGTACTCGGCTTTAAATTCTCGCGTCCAGCGGTCGGCAAGATTGAGCAACCGATTTAGGTTGTCCGCCTTGGGTTGATCGATGGGCTGGATTGCCTCGCATCGCACCGCCAGTTCTGGCAAGACGTAATCCAATCGCAATGCACTGCTGCCGGGGCGCAGGTATGGGTGAAACCATTCGGCAAAGTTGCCCGCGGTATGCACAGGCTTGTCACCTTTATTGGGGGCTTCGTTGCAGGTGCTACAAATCAGTTGCAGGTTGTCCGCGCATACGCTGAGTAGCGGGAAGACGCTCTTGATGATCCAATGATCGACGTGAGGCGTATCGCCAAGCGGGCCGCCACAAAGCACGCAAACCTCGCGAGCATTCGGGTTGGGGTTCAGGCGGTGGGCGTCACGGAAATCCTGCACATAGTCAGCGTAGGTGACCCCACTCGCCACCGGCGTGCCATCAGCCCGATACGGCAGGCCACTGCGGAAGCCCTTCTCGTAGAAGTTTTCCATCAATACCTTGAAAGCCTTCCAGGCAGGTTCCCCAATAGCAGGCCTGGCCACCGGCCATCCAGTTGGGGCGGGCTGGAACTGCATAGACAAGGCCGAAACGGTCTGCACCCAACCTCGCAGCGCGGTTTTCTCGGCAGCAGGCATGTCAGCGATTGTTTGCGCATGGACGAGCAAGGTCTGCCCGGCATCGACTCGCTGCAAAAAATTCCAGAGCCAATTGGCCTCAATTGCCGAGACAAACGTCGGTGGTTGCAGGTTTTGCAGAGTGATGCTTGCCGCCGTTGTGGTGGGAGTACACAGCCAGAGGGCCAACGATTGCATCAATCGCTGGCAAGCCGCCAGCGCGGGGGAGCACGGCACTGGATGAATGGGTTTAAGCATTCCCGCCCCGCCACGTATTCAACAGGGTCCGCAATTCACTGCGGTAGAAACCCGAGCCCATCCGCGCTATCAAACGCTCCAAATCCATAATCTCTTCGGGCGTGCCAGTCGCTTGCTCCAATTTTCGTTCGATGAATTCCTGCGCTCGCTTGCCGATGCTGTCGTCGGCCCCAAACACCGTCATCATCAGGGCGCTGGGGTCAGTAGCGAAAGTAGGCTCATCAACGGTACGCACTCCAGAACCGTTGGCGGTTTTCTCCACCATCACAATTTCGTTGTTGAACACGTCTGAGAGCACGATGGCCGAGTGGGTGGAAATCAGCACATCGTTGGCTGTATTACCAATGGCGTCATCGATGATGTCGACGATTTCGCGTTT
>JAKBDW010000180.1:0-2826 GCA_021834245.1 Pseudomonadota bacterium | reverse complement strand
AACCGCCTCGAATGAGGCGGTTTTTTTTGAGCGCGCTCGGCAGGCCGCGTCATCTCGAGCGGCTTGTTCGCGACCGACAAGGCACGAGGCGATGCGCTTGCTTGAGGAGCAGAGACCAGGTCGCTGCCGAGCCCCGATGTTTCACCGAAGTCAAACCGCGCCGCGAAGTGTCCTCCTTGTAAGGAAAGGGTACTCTTTCCCTCGTGCCTATCGTGCGGGCTCGGTTCTTGGCGACACCCGGATCCCGGCGCGTCGCACGCTGCCCTTCATCAGCGGTGGCGCGTCGGAGGCCAACGCTTTGCCGGAGCGCGCCTCGAGCAGTAGGCTGCGGTAGCGTGCGGCGATGCCCACAAAAATCCAAAAGTTGGACATCAAGTTGCCATCGACAAAACGGCTGCCGTAGACGTTGACCATGACGACGGCAAGTGTTGCCAGAGAAAGCCCGACTCCATACATCTTGCTCTCCTGGCTGTCGTCAAGCTTTTCGATCGATCGGCCCAGGCGGTAGAGCCCAAGCAGAATCAAGATCAGCGCCACGGGCGCCAGAATGCCATCTTCCGTGGTGGACAGCACAAAGTAGTTATGTGCATCAAAATGCGCGTATGCGGGCGCGTAAGTCCCAATGTTGCGCTCGAAATGATTCAGCCCAACGCCCCAGGGGTTACGCATGATGAGCTGGGCGGCACCGCCCCAGATGATGAAGCGACTCTCCGTGCTCGTGTCCAGTTCCTGGTTCAGAGGCTGCCCAACGACCCCCGGCATGGAGTCACCGGTCTGCACGGTCATGTCGATGCGGGCGATGGCGGAATCGGGCAGCCATGCGTGGTAGTTCATCAGTGCAACGATGACCACCAAAGCCAGTGCCTTATTACGCCGGAACGTGAGGACCAATGCCAGAGCTGCCAAAATGCCGTAAGACTGGCGGGAATAGGTAAAAAAATCCACGAACACACCCAATGCCAGGCAGCCAAAAGCTGCCCATCGAACCAAGCGGCTCGAGCGGTAATAGAAAGCCGCGGAGGCGACCAGGACCAGGTAGATGCAAAAAAATGCCGATGCACGGTTCGAGTCGGTGGAGTTCCAACTGAACGGAGCTGCGACACGGCGGGATTCGTTGTAATTGGTGAGACCGTAATCCAGCGCTTGACGCAAGCCTAGGTAGCTATCAAAGAACGTTGTAAACAGAATGGCTAGAAACAAGAGCTTGATGGTTTTGGTATCTCGCGCCGCGTAGTAAGCCAAGAAATAAAACAGCATGTACGTAATGTCATTCTTCAGTGACTGCAGATCGACCAGAGTCGTCGACGTGTCGTACACCTGACCGATCACGAAACCCCAGGTCAGCACCAGAAAAAAGAAGATGAATTCCTTTTTCAGGGGGGCTCGATCCTGTGCCTTGTTCTTATTGCTGAGAATCAGCAGCAAGATCGCGAGGAACAGCAAGTTGGTGAGATTCAATCCCTTAATGGAGAAGTCAGGGAAATGCGCCTGATTCGGGATGTAAAAGATCGTGGCGACCAGCAGGAGCTTGAGGATCGCAGGTGTCGATTGAAGGGCTGTTTGGCTATCGGCTTTCATCGTAGGTCCGTTGCAGATCGTCAAGCGGGTATTGGTTGGCGGGCGTCCGGAGCCAATGTCACCCCGGGTGAGCGATCGGGCACATCGAGGAACCGCTGTGCCCACGCTTCATAGGTCAGTGTCAGCCACAGGAGTTCGCTGTAATCATGGCTTCCGGCCAAGTGCCGATCCATGCACAGCCTTACACCGTTCATGTTAAACACGCCGCGCTCCGCGAAGCGGCGCGAGGCGATCATGTCGCACAGGCGCTCGCGTAGGTCATGACGCAACCAATGGGCGATGGGAATCGCAAAACCTTGTTTGGGCTTATTCAGTACGCTTGCTGGGAGCAGCCGCTCGGCAACGCGGCGCAGGAGATATTTGCCTTTGCCCTGGCGCAGCTTGAGGTCAAACGGTAGCCGAGCCGCGAACTCCAGTAGGCGATGATCGAGCAGAGGGGCGCGGGCCTCAAGCGAATTGGCCATGGTCATGCGGTCGACCTTGACCAGGATGTCGTCGCTCAGATAGCTCGCCATGTCTCCATCAAGGATCTGCTCCATCGGGTCGGCGATCGTGGCACGCATGAAGTGCCCGCGAATGCTGGCGTAGGGGTCGGCACGGCGGAAGTCAGGCGCGAGAATGGTCTCTAGATCGTCGCGTGTGGCTAGCGCCACGCCAGAAATGTAATCGTCGGGGAACGGCAGCGTCATGCGATCAGCAATGCGCGACAGGCGTTGACCCTGCCCGCCTGGGGCCAACGCCGAAGACGCGCGCAGCATCGGGACGGCCAGCCCGAGCGAGGTCCTCCGGAGTTGGGCAAGGCGTTGGTATTTGGCATAGCGTTCGTAGCCGGCGAAGAGTTCGTCGCCGCCATCGCCCGAGAGCACCATTTTCACGTGCCCGGCTGCAAGCCTGGAAACCAGGTGGGTAGGAATGGCCGACGAGTCGCCAAAGGGTTCGTCGAAGAACCAGACCAGATCATCAAGCGAGGCAACGGCCTCGGGCTCGACGATGAGCTCCGTGTGCTCGGCGCCGATGTGCGCGGCCACGGCGCGCGCGGCAGGCAGTTCGTTAAATTGCTCTTCGCGAAAACCGATCGAAAAGGTCTTCACCGGCTGGCGCATATTGCGCGCCATCAGCGCCGCGACCACACTTGAGTCCAGACCGCCGCTCAGGAATGCGCCGAATGGCACGTCGCTGACCAGACGCACCCGCACGGCGTCTTCGAGTTCATGCAGGAGGCGATCTCGCAGGGTGGCCTCATCGTCG
>JAKBDW010000595.1:0-2827 GCA_021834245.1 Pseudomonadota bacterium | reverse complement strand
GCCTTGGCTGCTTCCGGGACCTCCGGTTTAAAACCGGCAATTTCGTCCTGTACACGGTCAGGCCAGACATGCGGAAGCCCGTAACTGCGGATTGCGACTTCCACTTCCATGCCAGGCGCCATATGATCGCCCAGCACTTCGACAATGCGCCCGACGGGGCGGGTGCGTTGTGTCGGATGCTCGCTGATGGCGACTACGACGATCTGACCGTCGCGCGCGCCCGCCTCCTCCCCGCTGGGCACTAGAATTTCCTGGCTGATGCGCCTGTCTGATGGCACGACAAATGCGATGCGGTTTTCGCTTGTGTAGCGCCCGACTACGGTTGCGTGCTGGCGTTCCAGGACTTCGACGATAGTGCCTTCCCTGCGACCACGCGCATCGATGCCGACCACGCGCGCCACGGCCCGGTCGCCATGCAGAACCGATCGCATTTCCTTGGGCGGGAGAAAGAGGTCCTGCCCGCCTTCATCGGGTACGAGAAAACCGAAACCGTCGGGGTGTCCAATGATGCGCCCGCATACCATGTCCATTTTCTGCAGCAGACCATAGCGCCCGCGGCGATTCTTGAGCAATTGCCCGTCGCGCTCCATGGCGCGCAGACGGCGCCCAAAGGCTTCCAGGTCGCGCTCGCTTTCTACGCCCAATTCGTTCGCCAGGAACTTAAAGGACAGGGGCTCGCCCCGCTGTGCAAGATGCGCCAGGATCGCTTCGCGGCTGGGTACCGGGAACTCGTATTTTTGTGCTTCACGATCGGCCATCGGGTCGACGCCGGGTTCGTGTGATTGCGGTTTTTGCGTTGACATGAATTTCTTCTCTCGGTACAGTGCTGCGCCTGAGACGGTCCCGGACCTTGTATCTGGAAAGGGGTTGAATCAATGCCGAGGTGGTGGAACTGGTAGACGCGCTAGCTTCAGGTGCTAGTGGGGGCAACCCCGTGGAGGTTCAAGTCCTCTCCTCGGCACCAAATTCCCCCACCTTAACAGACCTCGATACATCACGCAAACGTTTGTTCTAGCATCGTTTTTCCATTATCAGCGCGTGCCACAGGTGCTTTTTGCCGCGACTGCTGCGGATATCTCCAGGCGGGTTTTTTCCTGCACCTTGGCTGTTCGCGGGATCAATTTTGGTCACACCTTGCCGGATGAATCGATCCGCTGTTCTTGACGAACACGCTTGCGGACCAGATGCTCCGAGCCCGCCGGCGTCAGATTCGCCCTGGGTTGCGCCCCGAGCGTCACTCTCTTCCCGACCGGTTTCGCGAAGCATCTGTAATCAGGTGTCGACCAAGTAAGCGCAAATGCGCCACTTGTTTGGTTTCTCGCGTGTACGGTGGCATATCTGGCAGAATGAAATCTGCAAGGCACGCGGTTGCCGCCTTCTGTCACAGGGCGCAAAAAGGTCATCCCAGATACACGACGCCAGAGGACAAGCATGTTCAAGACCAAAGAATATCTTGCGGCAAGCGATGTGGTGAATTGCGGGCATCCGTCGGTTGCCGGACTGGCAGCGACTTTTTTGTGCGCGACGCCTGAAGAAACGGCCAAACGCAGTTTTGACTGGGTGCGGGACAACATTCAGCATTGCGTCGATTTCCGCCGCGAAGAGGTTCCTTGCGTGGCTTCTGATGTGCTTGCGACTGGGACCGGCTTTTGTCTGGCCAAGAGTCATCTGCTGGTAGCGCTGCTGCGCGCCAACGCCATTCCCGCAGGCTTCTGCTACCAGCGATTAACGCTTGATGGCCCTTCCCCGCCCTACTGCCTGCATGGTTTCGTCGCGGTCTGGCTCAAGGGTTACGGGTGGTATCGATGCGATCCGCGTGGCAACAGCAAGCCTGGAATTCACTGTGAATTTACTCCTGGCGTCGAGAGTCTTGCCTATCCAGTACGGCATCCCGGCGAATGCATCTTTCCGAGCGTGTGGGCAGAACCCTGGCCGGATCTGGTCGACGCTCTGCGCAACTTGAAGAGTACTTCCGCGTACCTAGCGGCTCCCATCGATCTCGATCCGCCGCCAGCGGGAAGCAATGCGGTGGCCGTTGCCATTGGGCGTTAACGAATGGCGTGATGCTGACGCTCCTTGACCTGGATCGCATGGTCAGCATAGACACGCTGCGAATGTCGATGTGACCAGGCGAACCGCGCCATGGTCACAAGGAGGCGCGCTGCTGGGGAATAACCAGAAGTTAAAGTATGCAAAATCTGGCCGCACCGGCAAATGCCCCTGGCTCCGGGTAATTCAGGGGACTCCTATGCAGTCAACGCAGCGAGCGACGGCAGGTGAGACAGCACCGGGACAAATAGTCCGCCACAGGCGCACCCCACCAGATTCCGCATGGCCTTCGCAAACCAGAACACCCGCGCCTGAACCGCAGCGTCGTTGAGACTCAATATCCTGCGGCTCGTGCCAGTGCCCTGGTCCGACCGGGTTGCGATTCCCTCACGGCTGATACTTCCACAGATCATTGAAGGCGTTGTCTGCGAACCCGGCGCCGCCGAAAAGCCAGAAGTTGCCGCGCGCGTCGGTCCAGGCAATGGCGCTATCCCGCGATCCGGGGTTGTTGCCGGAAGCGGCCGTGCCGAGGGTGCCGTAGTTGCCTGAGGCGTTGCCGGTGGTGGATCCGCCCTCCCAGGTCCATTCCTGTGCCACGGGATCGAATTTCCAAAGATCATTGAAATCCGACGAGACTCCGACGCCGCCGAAAAGCCAGAGGTTGCCGCTCGCGTCGGCCCAGGCGAGGGCGCTATTTCTCGCTCCGGGGATGTTGCCGGAAGCGGCCGTGCCGAGGGTGCCGTAGTTGCCTGAGGCGCTGATGGTGCTGGACCCGCCC
>JAKBDW010000456.1:0-2832 GCA_021834245.1 Pseudomonadota bacterium | reverse complement strand
GCCCACAAGCGTAATGGTGGTTGAACACGCCATTGCAGACACGATGGCGCCTGCCTATCCCGGTATCGCGTTCCTGTTCCCGGTCGCGTCGCGTATGCAGCGGGCTGTATATGACTTGCTTGGGATTTCGGCCGAAGAAATGGACATGCGCGGCTGGCTTCGCCATGGAGGCTGGCCCGAGAAATTGTTCCCACTGCGGCGGGATATCGACGGCAACCAACCTTATCCGATCGTATCCGAACCTTATCCGTTCGTTGCGGTAGAAGGCGATGGCGTCCATGAGATCGCTGTAGGTCCGGTCCATGCGGGAACTATCGAGCCGGGGCATTTTCGCTTCTCAGTGGTAGGCGAGAAGGTATTGCGCCTGGAGACACGGCTAGGTTACACACACAAGGGTGTTGCGAAACTCTTTGAGAGTCTTCCACAACAAGAAGGCCCCAGGCTCGCAGCGCGAGTATCGGGGGATTCCGCGGTCGCGTTTTCCTGGGCCTATTGCGCGGCTCTGGAGTCCATCACTTCTATAAGGTGCCCTCAGCGAGCAATCGTACTGCGAGCCCTGGCGCTTGAGCATGAGCGCCTCGCCAATCATTTAGGCGACCTCGGCGCACTAGGCAACGATGCTGGATTCGCCTTCGGTCTCACGCAGTTCTCACGCCTCAAAGAAGATCTACTGCGAAGCAATTCAGATGCGTTCAGCGCACGCTATTTGATGGACTACATCGTGCCTGGAGGAGTCGCAGTCGATCTACCCGAGCGATGCACTGGTCTGCTTTTAAAGCAGTATTTGGTTTTAGAGGAGGAAGTTGCTGGTCTGCATTCCATCTATGACGAGCATGCCGGAGTTCAGGACCGGTTTCGCGAAGCTGGGCGTTTGGAGCATGACCTGGCTCAGAAACTCGGCGCGATTGGACTAGCCGGACGTGCATCGGGCATTGCCTGCAATCTGCGTACGGACCACCCATGGCCGCCTTACGACCAGCTCTACCCCAAAACTGTCACGCGAACTTATGGAGACGTCGCTGCTCGGGTGCAAATACGGTTTGATGAGATCTTCGATTCTTTGCGGCTATGCCGCGCGCTTCTGGAAAGTCTATCCTCAGGGCCTGTGCTAGCAGCCGTTCCTCTTGCAAAGCCAAACACTCTTGGGATTGGTCTGATTGAGGGGTGGCGCGGCCCAGTGATGATAGCGCTTGAGACAGGCGTCGATGGCGGCATTCGGCGTTGCCACGCGCATGATCCCTCCTGGCAGAACTGGCCCCTGCTTGAATACGCCATCCTCGGAAACATCGTGCCTGATTTTCCGTTAATCAACAAATCTTTCAACCTGTCCTACAGCGGACAAGACGGGTAATGGTGACTTGTGTTCGATGTGCTTTCACGTATGGTGCGCACAGGCATATTGACAGAAGCCTCTCGGGCTTCTGCTCAAGCATCAAGCGCGGTCAGAACATTGCAGGCCGATCTCTGGAATATTCTCGGACGTGCGCTCTGTATCCGCCATGTGGATGCTGGCTCATGCAATGGCTGCGAGCTAGAGATCCAGGCGCTCCATAATCCGTACTACAACCTGGAAGGCGCAGGAATCCAATTTGTCGCCAGTCCTCGACACGCTGACTTGTTGCTCGTCACTGGCCCTGTCTCCGCCAACATGGAGGAAGCGCTCAAGCGCACCTATGCTGCTGTCCCCGACCCTAAACTTGTTGTTGCCATTGGAGATTGCGGAGCCTGCGGAGGTATTTTTGGCAGAAGTTACGCCAGCCGCGGCAGCATAGCGAACGTCATCCCGGTTAACCATACTATCCCTGGTTGTCCGCCTGCTCCGGCGGCAATCCTGGCGGGTATTTTCGAAACCGTGCGATCTGCGATCGTTAAAGCCTGATATGGACCCTCTATGGATCAGCGTCATCGGATTCTTCATGGGCTTTGGCTTCGGCGTGGGCTGCGCACTGGCGGTGATGTATTCGATTTATACCGGCGGGTATCGCAAGGCGCTGGAAGATTCGCTGCGCGAGGAAAAGTCAGAACGATATTTACAACTCTTACCCAAGGCGAGGAAGAAGCTCGCGAAAGAGCAAGACGCATCGCACGGTTCCGGGGCGCCTTGAGGAAAGAAGCGACGCTGCGCGCTCGCACTGGCTGTCGCCGTTCCAGAGGGAAGCTCCTATTCAGCATAGATTCTTCCTTCAGATTCAACGACTCCGAGACAAACGGAAACGCGCGCAGCCGGCAAGCGATTGCCACTATCGCCGATGTAGGCCGCACACGCCGCTCGCGCGCTACAGCAGTGGCGCGCGGAAAAGCGAGGCGTTCCAATTTCAGTTTGTCCGCAGCGCAACCATTGGATCGATTCTCGAGGCTCTTCGCGCCGGGAGATAGCCCGCAAACAATGCAAGCCCTCCCAGCAGGACTACCGTCCCAACAAAGGCTAGCGGGTCCGATGGCGCAGTGTGGAACAGGAGAGAAGCAATCAGACGCGCGACCGCGAGCGAAGCGACGACTCCGAAAGCAATGCCGATCAGCGCAAGCCGCAGCGTCGTGGAGATCACCTCGAGCTGCACACGAGTTTGCGATGCACCGAGCGCCATCCGTATGCCAATCTCCTGCGTCTGCCGCGTGACGGAGTAGGAGATGACGCCGTAGATTCCCAACGAAGCCAGAAGCAGTCCCAATCCTGCAAAGATACCAACCAGTAGCACAAAGAAACGTCGTGGGGACGTGGCATGATCCACCAACTCCTGCACGGGCTTGAATTCCGTGGCCGGTTGTCCAGGGTTGATCTCCCGCAACGTTTTCATAACGCTCATGGCCAGCGTGGCTGGAGGCAGGCTGGAA
>JAKBDW010000367.1:0-2835 GCA_021834245.1 Pseudomonadota bacterium | reverse complement strand
GACGCGCGCGCCCTGCATGTTCTCAACCGTCTTGGGTTCGGTCCGCGTCCCGGAGACATTCGTCGCGTTGAAGCGATGGGCATCGAACGCTACATCGACCAGCAACTGCACCCCGAATCCATCCCGTTGCCGGACTCGCTCAAGCGCCGGCTCCAGGGATACGATACGTTGAAGCTCGATCCTGTGCAGCTCTATCTTGAGTACGGTCCACCGCGCGCACAGCCAGGCCATCGACCCGATCCCCAGGCGCTTAAACAGGCGCGCCAGCGATCCCGCATCATTCTCGAGCAAGCCCAGGATGCGCGCCTGCTGCGCGCCATCGAAAGTCCGCGTCAGCTGCAGGAAGTCATGGTTGACTTTTGGTACAACCACTTCAATGTGTTTGCCGGAAAGGGCATGGATCACCTGTGGGTCGGCGCCTACGAACAGGAGGCCATCCGCCCCTACGTGCTTGGTCACTTTCGAGATCTGCTGGATGCGACTGCCAGACACCCCGCGATGCTCTTCTATCTGGACAATTGGCTAAATACCGCGCCCGGCAGTCCGGGCGCGCATGGACGCTTCGATGGCATCAATGAAAACTATGCGCGCGAAGTGATGGAACTGCACACACTGGGGGTCAATGGTGGCTATACCCAGAACGACGTGATTTCACTCGCACATATCCTGACCGGCTGGGGCATGCGCCCCGGCAATCGCAACGCGGACGGACAATTCGGCTTTTATTTCGATCCCCGGCGACATGACTTCGGTGATCAGATATTCCTGGGGCATGACATCCGTGGAGCAAATGAAGTTGAAGGCGAACACGCGCTTGACATGCTGGCGCGCAGCCCCAGGACCGCGCGCCACATCAGCTACGAGCTTGCGCAATATTTTGTCGCCGACCATCCCGATCCAGCCCTGGTCAATACCCTGACGCAGCGTTTCCTCGATACCGATGGCGATATTCGTGAAGTCCTGAAAACGCTTTTCCACAGTTCCCAGTTCTGGGCCAAAACCAACGTCAACAACAAGTTCAAAACGCCGTACCAGTACGTCGTGTCCTCGGTTCGGGCGACCGGAATGCCGGTTACCAATTTCCGGCCGCTGGTCGGCATGCTGTATCAACTCGGCATGCCGCTTTACGGATGTCAGACTCCTAACGGCTACAAGAATACACAGCGCGCCTGGCTCAACCCGGACGCGATGAACCGCCGGCTGGGCTTTGCTACTGCTCTCGCCAGCGGTCGCCTTCCGATCGACAGGCCGCCCCCTGCTGCAAACATGGTCGCAGATGCCGCCGACGGCATGGTTGCGCATACCGCTCCGATGCGTCGGCAACCCATCCAGCCGGCCGATGATTGGCAACTCGGCCAGACGCTCGCCAACCAGTTTTCAGACCGCACGCTCACGGCACTAAACTCGGCACCGCCGGTACTGCGGGCGGCTTTGATACTGGGCAGCCCCGAGTTCATGCGACGCTAGGAGAGCACAACGAGGAGAGTAATGATGAACAGACGCAGACTGCTCAAACTGGCCGCGCTCGGCTCCGCCAGCGCACTGCTAGCATCCGGTCCGGGGGCATGGGCCGCGCGCACTGCGCCCGGCAGCAAGAAATGCAAGCGTATGATCGTAGTTTTTCTGCGCGGCGCGGTAGACGGGCTTAATGTAGTTGTCCCACACGCCGAGTCACGCTATTACGACGCCCGCCCCACCATTGCCATAACCCCGCCGGGCAGCGAAAATGGCGCACTCGATCTTGACGGTCATTTTGGGCTGCATCCGGCATTAGCTTCGCTCCTACCACTGTGGCAACAAGGAAGTCTCGCCTTTATTGTCGCCAGCGGCTCTCCGGATCCCACTCGTTCCCATTTCGACGCTCAGGACTACATGGAAAGCGGCACTCCCGGCGTGAAATCCACACCTGACGGCTGGATGAACCGGCTTCTGGCCGCACTGCCCGGCCCACGCACACCTACCGAGGCGGTGAGTTTCGGACCGACGCTTCCGCGCATTCTGAGCGGGCACATGAGCGTGGCGAATCTGCCGCTCGGTCGCGGGGCGGCCAATCCTATGCCGCTCGATCGCCCCCTGATTGCAGACGCCTTTGACCGCCTCTACAGCGGCAACGACGCTTTAAGCCGCACCTACCGCGAAGGCCAGATGGCACGCAAGCGCCTGATGGTCGACTTGCGCGAAGACATGGCCGAAGCCGACAACGGCGCGCCGTCGCCTGCAGGATTTCCCGGGGATGCTGAGCGCCTGGCGCGACTCATTGCGGGAGACCCGACCATCGATCTGGCATTTCTGGCCTTAGGCGGTTGGGATACCCATGTGTACCAAGGTGCTGCCGCCGGTCAACTCGCCAATCACCTGCGTCCGCTGGGACAGGGCCTCGCAGCACTGGCGCACGGACTGGGTCCGGCATATGCAGATACGGTCGTGCTCGTCATTTCCGAATTCGGACGCACGGTGCGCGAAAACGGCAACGGGGGCACCGATCACGGGCATGGTAATGTTATGTGGGTACTTGGCGGCAACGTGCGCGGAGGCAAGATCTATGGCGAGTGGCCGGGTCTGGCAAATGGCGATCTGTATCAGAATCGCGATATCCCGGTAACGACGGATTTCCGCAATGCCATCAGCGTCGTGCTGGAACGCCACCTGCGGCTTACTGACCCACAGCTACAAGCCGTCTTCCCGCATCTGCCGGTTTCCGCTACAGGTTTGCGCCGCATTATCAAGGCATGAAATATCGGCTACCAACTTACCCTTTCGGCTTTTGTGCAATCCGTCCCTGTCCGCCCAGAGCTGCCCTCTTTTCCCGCCTCTTACCAACCATCAACCAGCCGG
>JAKBDW010000068.1:0-2838 GCA_021834245.1 Pseudomonadota bacterium | reverse complement strand
CCATTCCTTGTCGTGATAATTCCGGTACTGGAGGTCGCCATCAGCGGCCCACGCGCAACGCCGTTTCATGATTGATGCGCTTTTTCCCATTAATGAAGTGCTCGACGATCTCGCCGCGAGATGCAAGCGGCCAGGCAGATTTCAGTCGCTACCTGGCGGATTCGCGCAATAGTTTTATCTGATAGAGCGTGTTGCGCTCGTCTTCTTCTAGTGACGACTGGATATATCGAATCGTATCACGATAACGTGGTATCACATTGTACTTGAGGGCGTTTACCCGCTTTTGAGTCTTACGCTGTTCCGCCAACAGCCGCCACAACGCTGTTTCCGCTTCACCCAGCCGTGCCAGAAGAACTGCCGCTTGCGCCAACCTGACCCGTGTCTGATCGAAACTCGCGTCGGTCCACATGAGCCCCACGGGCTGCGGTGGCAACGCCTCGGCGTTGACCGCAGGATACTCGAGCCCTATGCTTGAGCGCGGCAGAATGGTCATACGAAGAGCCGGCGCCAGACCCAGCGCTGCTTGGCGTACCATCTGACTCCCCATGCGCATCTGAGTCACCCCCAACCAGCGATAAGCATCCTGTAACGCAGTCCGCACCTCGGAGCGCAGACGTCTGTATTGCTCGAGACGCTCGTATACCAGCCGGGTGAGCAATTCGCGTTTCCGCTCCAACATCGCATGACCCTGCTCGAGAAACAGCACTTGGCGCCGCAGGGAGAGAAGCGCGCTTTTGGTTGGCGGAATCTTGAGGCGCCGCTTCATACCTTCTCCGCAGACTTTTCCCAATGATGATACTTTGCAAGATCCGCCTCGCGCACGCGCGTCAGCTGATCTGGAGGCAGCAGAGACAGCAGCTGCCAGGCAATCGTCAGCGTCTCTATTATGGTACGGTCTTCGTCCTCACCTTGGGAAATGAATCGCTCCTCGAACGCTTTGGCAAAGGCGAGATACTGACGATCTGTTTCCGCCAGCTCCTCGGCACCAATGATGGACGCGAGATTGCGCACCTCAATGGCGCGCGCATAGGATGCGTACAGCTGGCTTGCTACCCGCGGATGATCCTCGCGCGTATCGTCCTTGCCGATGCCGTCTTTCATGAGCCGTGACAGCGACGGCGGAACGTGCACAGGCGGATAAATTCCCTGACTGTGCAGTTCACGCGACAACACGATTTGGCCCTCGGTAATGTACCCCGTGAGATCCGGAATTGGATGGGTGATATCGTCGCTCGGCATGCTGAGCACCGGTACCATGGTAATCGAGCCGTGGCGATTTTTTATGCGTCCGGCGCGTTCGTAGATTTCCGCCAGATCGGAATAGAGATATCCTGGATAGCCTTTGCGCGAAGGCACATCGCCCTTGGCGGTTGCCACTTCACGCAAAGCCTCGGCATAGTTGGTCATGTCTGAGATCACCACCAGAACATGCATGTCGAGCTCGTACGCGAGATATTCCGCAGCGGTCAGAGCAGTGCGCGGCAAAATAAGGCGCTCGATTGGCGGATCGTCCGCAAGATTGATGTACATCACGACATTGCCGAGCACACCGCTTGACTCGAAATCTTCTTCAAAAAAGCGTGCATCGGCGTACGATACTCCCATGGCAGCAAATACCACTGCGAAATGGGCTTCCTCGCCGATGAGTTTGGCTTGACGCACGATTTGCGCAGCCAACCGGTTGTGCGGCAATCCAGAACCGGAAAAAATCGGCAATTTTTGCCCGCGCACCAGGGAATTAAGCCCATCTATGGTGGAAATGCCCGTCTGAATGAATTCACGCGGATAGGCGCGCGCCGCAGGGTTCATGGGGCTGCCGTTGACGTTTCTCCTCAGGCTCGATATTAGCGGCGGACGATTGTCACGTGGTTGCCCCACACCATCGAATATTCGCCCCAGCAGATCGCGCGACAAGGGGATCTCGAACGGTTGTTCGAGAAACCGAACCCATGTACGCTCGAGATCAAGATCGTCCGTACCCTCGAATACCTGAACCAGCACCACTACGTCGGAGGTACGAATGACCTGGCCATTGCGTTTGCGTCCACGGTGGTCGCGCACCTCAACGCGATCGCCGAGCCCCACTCCCGGCACTCCGCGCACGAACAAGAGTCCGCCGCGCGCCGCAGAATTCAGCCGGTATTCCTTTTCTCTCATGCCTTGTGCTCCTGCTGACCACCGTATTCTGCGTGGAACCTCGCGAAAGACTCGGCTATCTCCTTGGCAAAACCCTTTAGCCCCTCAACCTGGCTGCTCGAATACAGCGACTTCACACGCCTCGCCCTGCTAAGGACCGGCAGATTAAGCATTTGCTGAACCGGCACGCCGATGTCGAGCAGGTCGAGACCATGGTGATAGACACTCAGCACCAGGTCCAAAAGCACGAATTGCTTGTCTGGCGAACAGAAACTATCCACCTCGTCTAACGCGCTCTGCTGCAGCACCCCTTCCCGGATGAGTGCAGCACCCTCGAGCGCCCAACGCTGCGCGGGGGACAGCGCCTCCGGTCCTACCAGATTCACAATGCGCGCCAACTCATCGGCCTGCGACAAAAGACCCAGCGCTTCTGCCCGGCGCGCGCCCCATGACGGATTGACGTTTTCGCCCCACCAACTTGCCGCATCGTGGACATATCCGGAAAAACTGTCGGTCCAGTCCACTGCCGGGTAGTGACGCGCATCGGCAAGCTCTTTCGACAAGGCCCAGAATGTCTGTACGATTTCCTTGGTATGGCTGGTGACCGGCTCGGAAAAGTCTCCGCCCGGCGGTGACACTGCACCGATCAAGGTCACCGAACCGGATGCGCCCGACAACGTCTGCACGCGGCCGGCGCGTTCG
>JAKBDW010000481.1:0-11570 GCA_021834245.1 Pseudomonadota bacterium | reverse complement strand
TCCGATCTGGACGAGTTGTGATCTTTGATCCTGCCACGCGCAAGGTGACCTGGGAATACGATGTCGCAAGCGGACCCGGGATGCTCAATCACCCGTCCTTGGCCATGGAACTGCCCAACGGTGATGTGGTGCTGAACGACGACTGGCGGGATCGCGTGCTGGTGATCGATCGCAAGAGCAAAAAAATCATCTGGCAGTACGGGGTTACCGACCACCCCGGCCATAAGCCCGGTTACCTATTCAATCCGGACGGGTTGGACATTGACGTTTTCCATGACTGGAAGCGAGAGCTCGCGTTGCCGGCAAAATAAGGCGGCTTGGCGAGCCTGCGGCTGGATTGGCGCGGTGGCACTGGATAATCGCCGCTGAGGCTCTGCAAAAGGGCGGAAACGCGCCGTCGTGGCGGATTTGGCGGACGCGTAACCGGCTGGTGCGCTGCGCCGTTCGCCAGGTCGCGCCGCCGCATGCCGCGTGCCAATTCCCTGCAGACTTGTCATTGAGAAGGGCTGAAAGTACTATCGCGGCTCAATCTCAGCAAAACTCGGTATCTTCCCATGTTTCACGGCAGTATGGTCGCCCTGGTAACACCAATGCACCAGGATGGCTCCCTGGATCGGGCGGCATTGCGCAAGTTGATCGAATTTCACATCGAAAACGGAACAACCGCGATCGTATCCGTTGGTACGACCGGCGAATCGCCCACCCTGGACATGGAAGAGCACTGCGAGGTGATTCGTCTATCGGTTGAATGTGTGCGCGGACGAGTGCCCGTTATTGCCGGTACCGGTGCGAATTCCACCACCGAGGCGATCGAACTCACCCGCTGCGCCAAGGATGCCGGGGCGGACGCCTGCCTGCTCGTGACGCCATACTATAATAAGCCCACGCAAGAGGGCCTATTTTTGCACTTTAAGGCCATTTCCGAGGCAGTGGCGATTCCCCAGATCCTATATAATGTGCCGGGCCGGACCGCCTGCGACATTCTGCCGGCGACGGTGGCGCGCCTTGCGGCGCTACCGAATATTGTGGGGATCAAGGAAGCCACAGGCAATCTGGATCGCGCACGCGAGATCATGCGCAGCTGCGGCGCGCAGTTCGAGGTCTTTTCGGGCGATGACGAGACCGCCCTTGATCTCATGCTGCTCGGTGGCAAGGGAGTCATTTCAGTGACGGCCAACGTGGCGCCGCGGGCGATGCAGGACATGTGCGCTGCCGCCCTGCGTGGTGACGACAAGACGGCGCGCGAGATCAATGAACGGTTGATGGGATTGCATCGGGGCTTGTTTGTCGAGGCCAATCCCATTCCCGTTAAATGGGCACTGCTGCAGATGGGGTTGATAGAAGGCGGCATACGCCTGCCGCTCACCCCGCTATCGCCGCGGTATCACGATGTCGTGCGTCAAGCGATGCGCGCCGCCGGCGCGCTGTGACAACCGGTCAAGATGTGCAATTCTTGATGCGCAAATCTTTAAGAGTGGTATCGGGCAGAACGCGGTGATAATGATCAACAGACGAATTGCGGGCGCCGCTACGTGCGCCTTGGCGCTGCTGCTGAGCGCCTGTGGAACGACTGCCTCCAAGCCGCCTTCCTACGAAAACAGTTTCCTGCGCCCGCCGCTTGAAGTGCCCCCGGATCTGGTAATGCCGGATAGCGAGGGAAATCTCACAATCCCTCAACCACCCGGCCCGGGCGGGACAGTAGCCAAGCCGGATAACGGTACTTTGGCGCTGCAGCCCTTGTTGCCTAGTTTTTCAGGCATGCAAATCGCGCAGGACGGCTGCGAGCGTTGGCTCGTCATACAGGCCACCCCGGAGCAGGTGTGGGATCTGGTGCAACGCTTCGTCAAGGACCGGAATCTGGCGATACGCCAGCAATCACGCCGACTCGGCATTATCGATACCGCATGGCACGATACCGAGCCATTTGCCGCCAAGGCGCATGATGATGTCCCCGAGATCCTCGGCGCCCGTGCTACGTACCGTTTCCGTATCGAGCCTGGCGCGCAGGCAGGAAATACAGAACTCTACATCAGTCGCCGCAGCGTCAACGAAGTTTTGGCGGGCCGCACCACAGCGTGGGAGGCGGCACCACCCAGTCCGGAGGCCGAAGCGGCAATGCTGCGCACCTTCATGGTATTCGCCGGCGTCAGCCAACAGCAGGCCGCGACCCAGATCCAGGGTGGAACGACGGCCTATCAGACTGCGTTAGTGACCGATGCCCAGGGCAATCTTCTGTTGCGCTTCCACGACACTATCGACAATGGCTGGCGGCGCACAGGACTGGCGCTCGACCGGATCGGTTGGCTGGTCAAGGACCGCGACCGGTCAAAGTGGACCTACCGTGTGCAGCAGGCGAACAGTTCCGGCAAGCCGGGTTTCTTCAAGCGCCTGTTTTCCAGCAGCGCCGTGTCCGTGGGTCCGGTATACCTCGTAGTGCTCAATCCGACCAGCGACGGCTGGGTGGAAGCAAGAATGCAACTCAAGAACGGAACGCCGGCACCGAAGGCTGATGCCGAACCTTTTCTGAAGCAGCTCTACACACAGATGAAATAACCGAGGAGGCCGCCTGCCTGGCTTATCCGATTCCTTGCGTTTCGCGTCGCTAGGCAGCGGAAGCCGGGGCAATGCGACACTCATCGAGCGGGGAACGACCTGCATTCTGCTCGACTGCGGGTTTTCGACGAAAGAGTTTATGCGGCGTCTGGCCCGGGTAAACCGCGAGGGTTCGCAGCTTAGCGCCATTGTGGTCACCCACGAGCATGGCGATCATCTGCGTGGCGTTGCCGCCTGCGCCCGGCGTTTCGGGCTTCCGGTTTGGATGACTCCCGGCACACTGCACGCTGCTGAGGCGCAGGGAGTAGGTGAACTGCCGCAACTCAACCTATTCAGCTGTCATGTGCCGTTTGCCATCGGCGATATCGAAGTACAGCCATTCCCGGTTCCGCATGACGCGCGCGAACCGAGCCAGTTCGTTTTTTCCGATGGACGCCATCGCCTTGGTGTGCTCACCGACACAGGCAGCGCAACGCGCCATATTGAGGCGAGCCTGAGCGGGTGCGACGCATTGGTAATTGAGTGCAACCATGACCGCGACATGCTGCTCAATGGCAACTACCCGGCAGTGCTCAAAGAGCGTGTCGGCGGGCCGCTCGGTCATATGGATAACGATTCAGCTGCGGCACTGCTGGGGCGCCTTGACACGTCTCGATTGCAGCACCTGGTGGCGGCGCACCTCAGCGAGAAGAATAACACCCCCTATCTGGCTCGCGCGAGCCTGAGTGCCGCCATCGGTTGCGAGGACTCCTGGGTGCAGATCGCCGACCAGGAGCAGGGGCTGGCGTGGCGCGGACTTGCATAATGCTTCTGCCAAACGTGTGCCTCCCGTATAATTGCCGCAGGGGGACGCATGGCTAGCGGCAACATCGATACTGTCACCGGAACGCCTTCAGCGCTGGCCGGAACGGCCTGCACCGTGGTCGTGAGTCTGCGCGGTTCTCCCGCCCTGTCTCCATTCCGTCAAGAGCGGCTGCTCAAGCAAATGCGCGGGTTGCTCCCGCAGGTACAAGGCGTATACGCCGAGTACTGGCACTTTGCGGCTTTCGCCGCCGATCCCGACGAGAATGAAAAATCGGTATTGAAGCGACTGCTCACCTACGGACCGAGGCAGACGACGCAATCCGCTGTCGGTGCCTTACTGCTGGTGGTGCCACGCATCGGCACAATTTCTCCATGGTCTACCAAGGCGACCGATATCGCGCGCCATTGCGGGCTCGACCGGGTGGGGCGGCTCGAGCGCGGCGTCGCCTGGTACATTGCCGGGGAGGGCGACCTCCCGCTGGCGGCGACGCAACTGTCGCCATTGCTGCCGCTGCTGCACGATCGCATGACAGAGTCGGTTCTCGCCAGTTTCGACGAAGCGGGTGCACTGTTCCGCGAAGAAGTCCCGGTGCCGCTTGCCATTATTGACCTGCTCCACTCCGGGCGCTCGGCGCTCGAGACCGCCAACGCCAATCTTGGACTGGCGCTGTCGCGCGACGAAATCGATTACCTGGCGGAAAACTTCACGCGCCTGGGCAGAAATCCGACCGACGTCGAGCTGATGATGTTCGCCCAGGCCAACTCCGAGCACTGCCGGCACAAGATCTTCAATGCCGACTGGATTATTGACGGCAGGCGCCAGGACCGCTCGCTGTTTGCCATGATCCGGAATACCCACGAGGCCAATCCGCGTGGCACTCTGGTAGCCTATCGCGATAATGCCTCGGTCATCGAAGGGTTCCGTGCCGGGCGCTTCTTCCCCGACCCGCACACGCGCGAGTATGCCTATCATGAGGATGAAACACATATCCTGATGAAGGTGGAGACGCATAACCACCCCACCGCCATTTCGCCCTTTCCGGGTGCCGCTACCGGCAGTGGCGGCGAGATCCGCGACGAGGGCGCGACCGGTCGCGGTGCCAAGCCAAAGGCCGGCATTACCGGATTCTCGGTCTCCAACCTGCGCATACCAGGTGCGGAACAGCCGTGGGAAACTGATCATGGCAAGCCAGGACGCATCGCCAGTGCGCTCGAAATCATGATCGATGGTCCGCTCGGCGGCGCGTCTTTCAACAACGAGTTCGGGCGACCGAACATCGGCGGTTATTTCCGCACCTATGAAGAAGAATTTGACGGCGAAGTGCGCGGTTACCACAAGCCCATCATGCTTGCCGGCGGCATCGGAAATATTCGCGGCCAGCACATCGAGAAAACCAGGTTTCCGGGCGGGACGAGCATCGTCGTGCTGGGTGGGCCGGCCATGCTCATCGGGCTCGGCGGGGGCGCAGCGTCAAGTGTGGCGACCGGTGCGAGCAGCGAGGAGCTCGACTTCGCTTCGGTGCAGCGCGGCAATCCGGAGATGCAGCGCCGTTGCCAGGAAGTGATAGATCAATGTTGGGCGCTCGGTTCGGATAACCCGGTACTGTCGATCCACGATGTCGGTGCGGGTGGACTGTCGAATGCGGTGCCGGAGCTTATCAACGATGCTGGTCTCGGAGGCAGTTTCGAACTGCGTAGCGTACCGAACGATCAGCCCGGTATGTCTCCGATGCAAATCTGGTGCAATGAGGCGCAGGAGCGCTATGTCGTTGCCGTGGCCAGCGAGCGGCTCGCGCTGTTTCGCATGCTGTGCCAGCGTGAGCGCTGTTTATACGCCGTGATTGGTCAGGCCACGCCGCAAGCGTCGCTGGTGGTGGAGGACAGCTACTTTGCCAAAGCCGCGGAATCCCGCAAGACCGGCGAGGTGCGGCAGCAGCAGGAGCTGCGCGAGGCGCGCCCGATCGACATGGAACTCTCGTTGCTGCTCGGTCGTCCGCCCAAGATGACACGCGAGGTGCGGCGCGTTCGGCGTAAATCCCTGCCGTTCAAGACGCGGCAAATCGATATCGCCGAGGCGGCGCAGCGCGTGTTGCGTTTACCAGCGGTCGCAAACAAGAGTTTTCTGATAACCATCGGCGACCGTAGTGTCAGCGGTCTGGTCTGCCGTGATCAGATGGTGGGACCTTGGCAGGTGCCGGTGGCCGACGTGGCCGTGACGGCCACCGGCTATCACGGTTTTACCGGTGAGGCGATGGCAATCGGCGAGCGCACGCCGATTGCCCTCATCAATCCCGCGGCAAGCGGTCGCATGGCGATCGGCGAGGCGCTGACCAATCTGGCCGCGACGCGCATCGAGAAGCTTCCGGATGTGAAACTATCCGCCAACTGGATGGCGGCGGCCGGTCATCCCGGCGAAGATGCCGCGCTCTACGATACCGTGCGCGCGGTTGCCATGGAGTTGTGTCCGGCGCTCGGAATCAGCATCCCCGTCGGCAAGGATTCAATGTCCATGAAGTCCGTCTGGTGCGATGCCCAGGGGGAAGAGCGCTCCGTCACGGCTCCGCTTTCCCTCATAATATCGGCATTCGCCCCGGTATTGGACGTGCGCAAGACACTCACTCCGCAGCTGCGTAGCGATTGCGGGGCGACGGATCTGATCCTGATTGATCTCGGTAAGGGTCGCAACCGCCTCGGCGGTTCGGCGCTCGCCCAGGTGTACAAGCAGGTCGGCAAGGAGGCGCCGGACGTCGATGACCCCAGAGTTCTGAAACTTTTCTTCGCCATCATTCAGGCGCTCAACGAGTTGGGCTTTGTGCTTGCCTATCATGACCGTTCCGATGGCGGTCTTTTCGCTACCGTATGCGAAATGGCGTTTGCCGGACGTACCGGCGTGACGATCGATCTAAGCGATCTCGGTCGCGATCCCGTTGCAGCGCTTTTTAGCGAAGAGCTGGGTGCCGTGCTGCAGATACCGAGCGAACGCCGCGATGGCATCTTTGGCGCACTCAAGAAAGCTGGTCTGCTGCGCTACACGCGCCGCATCGGCGCCATTACCGATGATGACCAGGTCAGCTTCCACTGCGACGGCAGAGTGCTTTTGAGTGAAAGTCGTGTCGAGCTGCAGCGTGCCTGGTCGGAAACGAGCTACCATATCCAGCGGCTGCGCGACAACCCGCAATGTGCCCAGGACGAATATGACCGCATCCTGGATACCACCGACCCGGGTCTGAGCGCTCATGTCAATTTCGATCCGAATGACAATGTCGCGGCGCCTTTCATCTCCAGGGGTGTGCGCCCGCCGATCGCCATTCTGCGTGAGCAGGGCGTCAATGGTCAGCTCGAAATGGCAGCGGCCTTTGATCGTGCCGGATTCCGCGCGCTCGACGTGACCATGAGCGATATTCTCAGCGGCCGCGTTTCGCTGCGCGATTTCAAAGGCTTTGCCGCATGCGGCGGCTTTTCCTTTGGCGACGTACTCGGAGCAGGCGAGGGCTGGGCGAAATCGATTCTGTACAACACGCGTGCACGGGATGAGTTCAGCGCGTTCTTTGCGCGTAGTGATACCTTTGCGCTGGGTGTGTGCAACGGCTGCCAGATGATGTCCAACCTGGGCGAGTTGATTCCGGGCGCGGAACACTGGGCGCACTTCGTACGCAATTCCTCGGAACAGTTCGAGGCGCGTGTATGCATGGTCGAGATTCCGCAGAACTCATCAATCTTTTTTCGCGGCATGGCCGGATCAAGATTGCCTATAGCTGTCGCCCATGGCGAGGGGCGCGCCGAGTTCCGCGATTCCGCCGATCTGCAAAGTGTCATACTGCAACGTCAGGTTGCCATGTGCTTTACCGACAATCGCGGCTCGCTAACCCAGGTCTATCCATACAATCCGAATGGCTCACCCCATGGCATAGCCGGCCTGACCACCGCCAACGGCCGCTTCACCGTGCTGATGCCACATCCGGAACGGGTGGTGCGCAGCGTGGCCAACTCATGGCGTCCGGACCATTGGCGCGAAGATAGTCCCTGGATGCGCATGTTCCGCAATGCGCGAGTGTGGGTTGGATAGCGGCCTCTAGCCCCGGCGCAGACGCAGCACAACGGCCTGGTATCTGTTGTTTAGCCTCGATGGCGCGCGTATTATTCGCGCGGGATGTGGGCAGAAATAGCTACAGAGACGTTGCTATTGCCGCATGCTGCGGTCGCAGCCCGGTGCGCCGTTAATATCGGGGTACCGTCACCTTACACACGTTATTGTGTAACCCATGATTGGTGATGGTGGGTCTGAACGAAAGGAGTCTTCGATGACCGATTTACATTCCCAGTCGTCCCGGGACCTGCTGGCTCGGCGGTTGCGCCTGTTGCGTGTAGCGCGAGGCTGGTCGCAGGAAGTATTGGCCGAACTGAGCGGCTTGCACCGGAACTATATTGGCCATATTGAGCGGGCCGAAATCAACGCTGGTTTGCATAATCTTGAAAGGATAGCGCAGGCACTCGAGATGCCGGTGCATGCGCTTTTGGACTTTGAGGACGTCAGCGGTTTTGCCGGAATCCTCAAGATCGAAGACACCACAGGCTCCTATTTCCCTGCCTTTGCCTGAATCGCACATGGGCGACGCACCGGGTGCGTCGCCGTCGTGGACCAAAGCGCGTTAGCCCTGGGATTTTGCGCCTTCTTTTTCCTGTGTCGCGATATCGCGGCGCACGGCATCCATGTCGAGTTCTTTCGCCTTGCCGACCAGTTCTTCAAAGGCGGCAGCCGGAAGGGCGCCTGGCTGGGAAAAGATGATAATCTTGTCGCGAAATATCATCAGGGTTGGAATGGAGCGGATTTGAAACGCCCCGGCCAGTTCCTGCTGTTCCTCAGTGTTGACCTTGCCGAAAACCACGTCCGGGTGCTTTTCCGAAGTGGCCTCGAATACCGGCGCAAAGGAGCGGCATGGTCCGCACCAGGATGCCCAGAAATCCAGAATGACCATTCCGTTGTTGTTGATGGTTTCGTCAAAATTCTCTTTGGTAATTGCCACTGTGCTCACAGGTTTTTAACTCCACATGATGCGCACACAAGGTGCAGCGGAAAGTAGGCAGATAAGGCGGAATAGGGTGCCTAAACGGTAAAGAAGTAATTCATTGTATAACGATTCAGCCGGGTCTGGCAGGGCATAATATCCACACCTGAAGT
This sequence comes from Pseudomonadota bacterium, assembly GCA_021834245.1. GTDB lineage: Bacteria > Pseudomonadota > Gammaproteobacteria > Acidiferrobacterales > UBA6901 > JAJXUF01. The sequence continues at coordinate 3,034 of JAKBDW010000481.1, read as the reverse complement.
AGTCTGATTTGACGCAAAGTTGTCCTGCTGGCCGCTGCGCGCGGGTCAGCGACCTGCAGCAGCCTGTCTTTCGCCCCTCCCAGAGTCATCAATTGCGCGCGCCCACGAGTGGATATTTGCCGCCCAGTCAAACACTTAGCGCAGTTGCGGCGCTCTTTTCGTGACAATTTGGTTGCCTGGCACAACTCCTGCAGCGTTTTACAGGCATGGCACGGTGTACAGATACTCAGGGCAGGGGACGGCGCCGTTCGAGGCGCGGTCTGGTTGCGGCTATGGGTTGGCCGGCCACGGTGATTGCCGTTTTGTGGCTGGGTCTGGCCGGGGTAGCCCATGCGATGCTTTATGTTTATCAAATGCCGGACGGCAGCCGCATCATTACCGATCATGCGCTGGGCGATCCCGGTTACCGCCTAATTCGCATGAGCCAGTCCGCACGCGGCATGGGCGCGCTGGTGTCCCAGCGCCAGGTGCAGTCCGCGGTGACAAATCCCAATGCCTATGACCGATTGATCCGGCTCGCTGCTGCCCACGAACACGTGGATGTCGCCTTGGTCAAGGCGGTAATGCACGTCGAATCCGACTTTGATCCCCATGCGCTATCGCCTAAGGGAGCTTCCGGGTTGATGCAACTCATGCCGGAAACAGCCGCGCGCTACGGCGTACGCGATATTTTTGATCCGGTGCAGAACGTGTACGCCGGCGTCCATTACCTCAAGGATCTGCTGGTTAAGTTCCACGACAATCGCCGGTTGGCGCTCGCCGCCTACAACGCCGGGGTCAATGTGGTTGCGCAATACAATGGCATCCCACCGTATGAAGAGACACAAACCTATGTGCGACGTGTCTTGCGCTACAAAGAGCAATACGCCAGCACCATGCCGCTTGCGCGGAACCGGATCGTCCGTCGGCATCTGGTAGCTATGCGCACGGTACGGCGTCTGCGGCCGCATGGCCCGGTCGCTATGGCGGTTGGAGACACGCGTGTTGCCGTGCACATAGATCCGTCAAACCGTCTCTAGGTCTTGCTGCCTTGGTCAGGCAAGTAGTACTGCGACAATTCCTGTAATGAAGATGCCGTCGAATGTCCCGGCGCCCCCAATCGAGGCAATGGGTGCTCCCATGCGGCGAATATCCTTTAAGCGCAGCAAATCGGCTCCGATAAGCACGCCAAGGGTGCCGCAGATATAGGCAAGCGGCGCGGAGTGGGCCGGATTGATGACCATGGCCACCAGGGCCGCGCAGGCTGGCGCCACAAATATCGGCATGCCGATCCCAACGCCGCGCATGGGACGGCTCATCATGTGGCTCACCGCGGCGACAGCGGCGATCGACAGCAGTACCTGCCAAATCGGCAATGGCTGGTGCATCAGCAGGTAGATCGAAAACCAGATTGGAACCAGCCCGCCGCCGGCATTCACTGCGATCAGTGTCCTGCCATGAAATTCCTGGCGCATCTGGCGCAGCAGTCCGCGCAGTGGGGGCGGTAATGTTGTATCTTCCGCTGGCGCTTCGGCCTGGACGGTAAACAGCGGCAGGTTGACGGCGCTGCCGAAGAGCGAGGCAAAAAGCAGCAGCATGGCAGACCCTTGAGACAAACCGAGCTTGTCGAAAGCAATCGACAGAATGCCAAGCTGAACCAGCGCCACCAGCAGACCCACGGTGAAAACGAAAAGCACCAGCTGGGGAAGCGAAAAGGGAGATCGCATTGCTCACGCTCCCGGTCGCACTGGCGAACACCTAAAACCAAGACTAGACATGCCGCTATTGTGTTCCAGTCGCTGCGCCGCTTCCATATCTTTTTCCGTTTTGCGTCAATCTGTTAAAGCATTACCGCCCGCTCATGGTCGGGGAAAAATGCCGCCATGAGCGGTGCTTCTGACCAGAATACCCGCTTCAAAAGACGGTTGGCAAACGTGTGGCCGGGCACGTGTTCTGGGTGCGCCGCTAGGTTCTCGCAGGTCTTTTGGGGTGGTGACCCGGTCCGGTACCGGGAAGGGCCGGAATGTGGTGTTTGCGTACTTCTTGCATCCTTTACATTGTTTACGTAGTATCTGCCTCCGTCCCGGTCCGATAGGCGGCGGGACGGGCGTTGAAGTTGCTGTACTGAAGACCGGTTGTCGTTCCATGCTTTGCAGTTGGCTGGTTATACCACCTCTCTTAGTCTCTTCTTCAGACGCGCTAACCCGGGAATTTCCCGTTTATGCTCTAAGGAGCAAGAGGTAATTATGCAAAGTGGTACTGTAAAGTGGTTTAACGACGCAAAAGGCTTTGGTTTCATCACCCCCAAGGACGGAAGCGCCGACGTTTTTGTACATTTCTCCGTGGTTCAGGCAGACGGATTCAAGAGTCTGGCGGAAGGGCAGGCGGTGGAATTCGAAGCCACCAAGGGCCCCAAGGGCATGCAAGCGACTAAAGTAGTCCCGCGCTAAGCCCGCATCCGGATTTATTCCGGATGACTGCGCCATTCACTTAGAGTTACAGCAGCACGGAAGGCCCTGCCGACGCGCGGGGCCTTCTTTTTCTGCCCTGCCTTCGCATGCCAGCAGATAGACCGCACGGTCCGATCGTGCAGGGTGGGCGCTGGCAGGCGACAGCGATTCCGCCTGTTCGGCCAGTTTTCCGCTGTAAAACCGGTCCGAGGACGCGCACCTGACATGTCTCAGACGCCGATGCCATCGCAGACACAGGCTTTGCCAAGACCTGTGAAGCGCCGCTGGCGTCGCAGTGAAGATACTCCCCCTCCCGCTGCGGCAAAAAATCAGTCCGCGCGCAGCGCATACCGGCCCCCTTTTGTTTTGGCCATTCTGGCCTGGATTGCGTTGGGGGCAGACGGCCTTTCCTCGTCGATCTACGGACCTGATCTCGCCTTTCGCGCGCTCGGTGCGCACACCGGCTATGTGCCCGTATTGGCCATCGCCATTGTACTAACGGTCTTTATCATCGCCCTGTCCTATAACCAGGTCATTGATCTGTTCCCGACAGGGGGAGGCGGCTACAAGGTCACCGTGCGCCTTCTCGGACAGGGCGCCGGCCT
>JAKBDW010000509.1:0-2848 GCA_021834245.1 Pseudomonadota bacterium | reverse complement strand
ATCAATCCCCCTTGATTCCCGAAATGATTATTTTTGACGATGGCAAATACCTAGCAACAGTCGTGCCACTGATTGAGGCAATATTACCATGATGCCATCGTTGACGGCAGTGCAACGACTGCCGGTTGCGCGCCCCCTAGTCTGTCCGATAATGGGAAAAGTCTGTTCGCCGCACGGCAAAGAAGGCCACAAGAATGAAACGCCGACTGAAGCCAATACCGATGATACCGGCCACACCCTCCACGGAGGTGGCGACTCTGTGCAAAAATGCAATGAAAGCCGATCGGTTCGTCTTTTTCGTGAGTTTTTCAGCGGCCTGGCGGTGGGCACGGCCGCATCGACGCGACTTTACGATTTCCCTCATTTCACGGCAGGATCCAGACCGACGGCGATTACAGGTTTGCTCGCGCCTGGCGGCACTCGTGTTTAGTTCGCTGGCGGAAGACCGACTGCCTGATAGAGGCGAAAATGCACTCTGTCTGTTTGTGTCGCGATTCCGCGGTTACATCCCCAGCGTTGCGGACAAGTTCGCATGTCTGTGACTCCTGTGTCGGTGATGCAAGCTCTGCGATGATGGCAAGTCCGGATACTTTGACAGAACAATCTTCGGTTTGCGGTGTCTGCGCGCGAGCATGCTTCCGTTGGCCCGCACATATAGGCGGCTGATTTCGCTGCTATCCAGGGGGCGACTGCCGCTCCAGATCTTCCTCCACTGCGGACCGGGGTTGTAGTTGAATTTACTCGGCGCATCGCTCCGGACCAGAAGTAGATCGCAATCGGTAATGTTTTTCTGCCCCAACGGCTGAACGACAATGTCGGCAAAGGAATCCAGCATCCCGCGGAGCGATTCCCCGATATTGCGTCCCGCGATACAGCCATGCTGCCCGGGTATGGCACTTTGCAGGGAAACGATCATTGAGCGATAGCTACGAGAATCATCTACCCACGGTAGCCAGAGTGTCCCGACGAGCCCCCAAACAAGAGTCACCCCGGCAACCCAGGCGGTAATGCCGCGAATGGGTGAAGTCCGCATCGACCAGCAGATTGTCCACCACAGCACAGTAACGGCGATACCCGCCCCGACGGTCAGCCAGCGGAGATGCGGAACGAAGTCTGGGGAGGTATTGCGCGCAATTTCAGCCGGGACAGGTACGATATGAGTCGAGAGGGCAAACCATGCGTACCATAGGAAAAAAGCCAATGCACCTAGGCCGATGATGCTGAATCCGAGAAATGCACGCTCAATATAGATTGGCAGCGGTTCCAGACCCTTTGCGCCGAGATGGACGAGCGGCAGCAAAATGGGCAAAGCATAGAGATCGCGACCGACTGCTGCAAGGTTAAGCACGACAAGCAGAACAGCGATGATAACGAGTATCAGTGCCGTGGAAGCATTGCGCATTCCAGCGCGCCCGTCCCGTAGCAGCGCCCAAAGCGAGAACGGCCATGCAGGCCATGCGAACCATGGCAATAGTCGCAAGTAGAACCAAGAGCCATCCTTGTTTGCACCCAGATGGGCAAAACCGAAATAGCGTCCAAAATTGTTCAGCCAGAACCATGTCATGAACAGTTCTGGCGAGCGTCGGTACAGCATCACTGGCCAGACCAGAAGCCATGGAAGAGCGGCGCCAAGCGCAAGCAGCAGACAGAGGAGGTATTCGCGTCGCCTCCAGTCAGGGGACACTACCGGCAGCACTACGGCGATAGCCCCAAGCACCCCCGGCGCGATGAGGCCCTTTGACATGAAACCGACCCCCAGGCCGGTACCGAGCAGGATTCCGGCAACGATGGCGCGACGGCGACTGAGCGCAAGCCCGTAGAACGCAATTGCAAAGCCGGTAAGCAATCCCATGTCGGTATACATCTCGTGCGCGTTTTGCAGCAAGCCGATGCAGCCGACCAGGAGCAGAACGGCGCGCCGGCCATAGCCGCTCCCCCACAGTTCGCGTCCAGCAAGTCCGGTAAAGAGCAGTGTCAGGCTCATGAAAAAGCCGGTGGCCAGCCGTGCCCCATCGAAAAGCGGCAACCAGGGCGAAAATACCCGAGCGCAGACGGCGGCGGTCACATAATAGAGCGGCGGCTTTTCCATGAATGGCTGGCCTGCAAGATTCGGCACCACCCAGTCGCCGGTCTGCAGAAGTCGATAGACAATTCCGAAAATGTAGGTCTCGTCCTGTTTCCACGGATCATGGCCAATGAGTCCGGGAAGAAGAAATGCCGCGCACAACCCGACGGTCAGCCAAAGCGTCATGCGCCCGGACGCGCCGGGCGATGCCCAATTTTGTCGCCCAGCCCCGGGCGTACTCAAGGGTTGGGATTGCGGGACAGTGATAGCGTGGCGCAAACGTCTATGGCAGATAACCATCGTTCTCTCTTTATGCACTCAGAAGCGAAGCCAATTCGCATTGCGAAGTGCAATGCCTCTCACATTATTAGCAGGAATAAAACAACGGATCGCCGCAATCGGAAATCCAAATCAAATTGCTCAGCGTTATCAGTTCTAGCGGATCATGTTTTTTCGCATTCAGCGTTTTCTCACGCACGACGCCTTCAGGGAACGGTGGTCTGAGCCTGACGACCAGGATCTTGGCTATCTGTTCCGGCAGCCGTAATTGGTGCGAGATGGCGGTTTCCGCTATTTTGTCCAGTGCCGGTCAAGCACCCACTATTCAGCTTGCCAGCACGATTTGTCGGAATTCGTTCGCAATTGATCGCTATAGAAGATATGCCCGCGCCGGGCCTTATTAGGTTTGTAGTATCTGGCCCGATCACCTTGTCTAAGCGTAATATAATTCTGGTAAAAATCAATCTGGATGGGATGCGTTGGCGCGGAATATCACGTAGGCGA
>JAKBDW010000475.1:0-2851 GCA_021834245.1 Pseudomonadota bacterium | reverse complement strand
CGTCTTACTTCAACGTCATGCGTCTTTATGACGGTTCAACGAGCAAAGTTGCGCTCGGCACCAACTCACACCCGTTAACCCCATCATCGACGACCTTTGTCGACGTCCTCGGCGGAAAACTCTACTTCGGCGACACGCAGGGTGAGATTTGGTCTTTCGACTTGACAACCGGGACAACCGCAAGTGGTGTGACGGGCCCGACCCTGGTCGGAACGGTACCGAATGAAACGGCGGCTGGGCCCATTCGTTATCAGGGCTACGCCCAAACGTCCAGTGGCATCTACATTTGGGCAACCACTGACCACCAGGTAACGGTGTTCAAGTTCACCGGCGGCGCCGTGACATCGAGCGGCACGGGCTGGACCCCATGGTGGTGGTCGGGCACTTCCGGCTCGGGTTACTTCTCGAATGGTGGGATGGTGACAACCAGCACGGACCCGGGTGTGGGTTCGACGGCAGCTCCTTACTGGATCGATACCGGAGGAACAATCACCGACAGATCGGCGGTTGAAGCGGGCACTTTGATCGTTCCGGTGACGGTCAGTCCACCGACATCGTCTTGCGGCGCGGCCATCGCGAAGTACGACTTTTTTGATTTGGGTACTGGAACGTTTCCACAGAAGAAATTCCACGACCTCTTTGGCAACGTCATCACGAGCAACCCAGTGATCGGTCTGGGTACGGCCTATTCGCCGGCCATATCGCAAAATGGCAATGGCTCATCGATCGTGTATGGCACGGCATCCCAAAACCAGCAAGGCAAGATTGGCTTTCAGGTGGCAGCAACGAGCGGAATCCACGTGGGGCCAGGAATCATGGGATGGCAGCCCCTGTGGATGGTTCAACCATGACGCATCTCATTACACCTTTCAAGTCACATTGTCGTGAATGTGCCTGAATCGGGAGCCGCCGAGATGCCAGATCAACGGCTTTGCGGCTCCCGAAGATCTCGTTTGACCAGATCGCCAAGGTCATGGAACTTCTGCAAGACACGGGTGCCCTGAAAACGGCGCGCGATATTCCGCTTGGTCCGTCTGAACCGCAGGCTATGGTTGACCCCACCAACCCTTGGCGCCCTGGAATTTAGCCGCAACTGCCGATGTACCCACAGTTATCGCAACGATCGCAGCCATCGACCCGTCGCAAGAACGGGCCGCCGCAGTCCGGACATATGCGCCCGCTGGCCAACAGATCGGGCGCCGCCCCAGGGTGCTCCAGGTCAATGCGCAAACCGTCAGGCGCCGGGGATCGCTGAGCAAGGAGGGTGATCGGCTGCTCACGGCCGTCCTCCCGCAAAAACCCGCGGCGTCTGAGCATTTCCTGCAGTGCGTAGGCGATCGCGGCCACTTCGGACTGGTGGAAGCGTGGAACACGACTCCCATCCGCCTTAATGACCTCCCCGCATCGCACCGGACCCTTATCCCACACGACCTCGCGCATATTCTGGAGGGACTTCGCGACCGAACCGCCCGATCGTGCGACCAGCGACAGCAACCGCATGTTCGAGGCAATCCACTGCTGCCCCTCGTCGCGCTGGCCCGCAGGCATGAAAAACTCGATTGGCCGCTCGATGCGAACTGGCCTGCCCTCCAGCAAGCCCTCGACTTCCGCGAACGAAATTGACAGGTAAACAGTCTTCCGGCCCTCTGCGGTCATGTAACTGACCTTCGCCGTGACCGCCTGCAAGTCACCCGCCGGTCGGCCCTCGATTCGGCGGGTGAGCGGATCGGTATCCGCGGGCTGCGGAGTCAGCGGCGAGGACGCTTCGGAAGGCGCGGCCTGCAACACGGCACCCAGCACACTGTTCGGCCGGTACGTGGCCAAACCCTTGAGCCCCGCCTTCCAGGCCTCAAGGTAGAGATCCTTGAAATCGCCAAAGGGATAATCTTCGGGAACGTTGACCGTCTTGCTGATGCTGGTGTCGATGAACGGCTGCACAGCAGAGAGCATTCGCATATGATCCTGCGCCGACATCTCCAGGGCTGTCACAAACGCCGGCGGCAAAGCGCTGACGTCGCCGCCCAAATCCCGCCATAATCGCCACGCGTGGTCAGCCACTTCATACTCGCGCAACGTGTTGTCGGACATGCGCTTTTTTCGCGTGTACGCCCAGGAAAACGCAGGCTCGATACCGTTGCTGGCGTTGTCAGCGAAGGCCAGACTAATGGTTCCCGTGGGCGCCACGGCTAGAAGGTGAGAATTGCGCAAGCCGCCTTTGGCGATCGCCTCGCGCAAGGACTGCGGCAGACGCTTCACGAACGCACTGGCGAGAAATTTCTCCGCATCGAAGAGCGGAAAGGCGCCCTTTTCCTGGGCGAGCTCGACCGATGCTGCATACGAGGCATCGCGCAAATGGCGTCCCATTTCCGCAGCGAAGGCACGGGCCGGCTCGGCGTCGTACCGCAGCCCGAGCATGATGCAGGCGTCGCCCAGCCCCAGAAAGCCCAGGCCGACGCGCCGCTTGTTCCGTGCCTCAGCATGCTGCTCTGGCAATGGCCAGTAGGTCACATCAAGCACGTTATCGAGCATGCGCACCGCGCTTCGCGCCACCGCCACGAAGGCGACGAAGTCGAAGCGAGCTTTTGCGGTAAATGGCTGCTGGACAAAACGTGTCAGATCCAGCGAACCCAGGCAGCAGCATCCATAGTCGGGCAGGAACTCTTCGGCGCACGGGTTCGTCGCCTCAAAGGTTTCACAGTAGTACAGATTGTTCTCGCGATTTGCTGTATCGAGAAACAAGATGCCCGGCTCGGCGTGATCGTACGTGGATCGCATGATCTGATCCCACAACGTGCGCGCCGGGATGCTGCGATACACCCAAAGACCGTCTTGGCGCTGGTGGGCGCCTGCG
>JAKBDW010000600.1:0-11601 GCA_021834245.1 Pseudomonadota bacterium | reverse complement strand
CACGCTCGGTGTGGTTGGGCCGACGCGCATGGATTATGACCAGGTAATAACAGTAGTGGACGTGACTGCCCGCCTGCTGGGCGGTGCCCTCAGTACGGAAGGACACTGACTCGTGCCATCCGGCCGCAACAGCGTTGTTGAAAGCGTGCCGGGCTGCCCCCATTGTTGACGCACGAATACGATCACTTTAAAGCTCATGGAGTTTGGCTAGCCTATGAACGGTAATGTTCCCGTTGAATCAGATACCCCGCAGGGCAACTCTGTCGCTGAAAAAGGGCCCGCTCAGGCGCCCGAGGCGGCGCCAGGACTAGAAAGCTTGCAACGCGAGCTGGAAGCGGCGCGTCGTGATGCGGCCGACAATGTCGACAAATTCCTGCGTGCCAAGGCCGAAACGGAAAATGTTCGCCGCCGGGCAGAAACCGATGTGGCGAATGCGCATAAATATGGGATTGAGCGCTTTGCCACGGAAATGCTGGCTGTAAAGGATAGCCTGGAGAGGGCGCGCGCGGTTGATCTCGCGAACATCAATGTAGATGCGGGAAACCGTGCTGTAGTCGAAAAGATGCTGGAAGGTCTGGATCTCACCCTAAAGCTCATGGACAGCACCTTCCTCAAGTTCGCGCTGACTGTCGTGGATCCGAAAAAGGGTGACCGATTCGATCCCGAGCGGCATCAGGCGATGACCATGCTGGCTACCGACGAGGTTCCGGCCAACCATGTGGTCAGCACCGTGCAGCGCGGTTATCTGCTGCATGAGCGCCTGCTGCGGCCGGCGATGGTTGTGGTCGCCAAAACCCAGCAATCTTGAAAAAATGGCTTGAAAAGCGTCGACTCAGCCCCACTAATGGCCTAAGGCGCGATAAGGCATTTCAAAATTAAGGTTATTAAGAGGACAGGAAAATGGCAAAGATTATCGGCATCGATTTAGGCACCACCAACTCCTGCGTGGCCGTCATGGAGGGGGGCAAGCCGCGCGTCATCGAAAATAGCGAGGGCGATCGCACGACGCCGTCGATTGTCGCGTTTACAACGGACAATGAAGTGGTGGTGGGGCAGGTAGCCAAGCGCCAGGCAATTACCAATCCGGCGAATACGCTGTATGCGGTGAAACGCCTCATCGGTCGCAAATTTGAAGATGAGGTTGTGCAACGCGACGCCAAGATGGTGCCCTACAAGATCGCCAAGGCAAAGAACGGCGATGCCTGGGTCGAGGTAAAGGGTAAGGCCATGGCCCCGCCGGAGATTTCCGCGCGCGTGCTGCAGAAAATGAAAAAGACTGCAGAGGACTATCTGGGCGAGGAAGTCACCGAAGCTGTTATTACAGTGCCAGCCTATTTCAACGATTCCCAGCGTCAGGCCACCAAGGACGCCGGCAAGATCGCTGGCCTGGAGGTCAAGCGCATCATCAACGAACCGACGGCAGCAGCGCTTGCCTTCGGCATGGATAAGAAAGAGGGTGATCGCAAGATCGCGGTTTACGATCTTGGCGGCGGCACCTTCGATATTTCAATCATTGAAATCGCGGAAGTAGACAAGGAGCATCAGTTCGAGGTTCTTTCCACCAACGGCGACACGTTCCTCGGCGGCGAAGACTTCGACAAGCGCATCATCGACTACCTGGTTGACGAGTTCAAGAAGGACAGCGGCGTGGATTTGCATAAGGATCCGCTGGCGCTGCAACGCCTGAAGGACGCCGCCGAAAAGGCCAAGATCGAGCTCTCGTCCAGCCAACAGACAGACGTGAACTTGCCGTATATCACGGCAGATGCGAGCGGCCCGAAACATCTCAATATCAAGCTCACCCGCGCCAAGCTGGAAAGTCTGGTGGAGGATCTGATCGTCCGCACCATTGAACCCTGCAAGATTGCACTCAAGGATGCGGGTCTCAAGGCAAGCGAGATCGACGACGTGATTCTCGTCGGCGGGCAGACCCGTATGCCCAAGGTGCAGGAAGCTGTGCGCGACTTCTTCGGCAAGGAGCCGCGCAAGGACGTCAACCCGGATGAAGCTGTAGCGATCGGGGCGGCCATTCAGGGTGGTGTGTTGGGCGGTGAAGTGAAGGATGTTCTGCTGCTGGACGTCACGCCGCTTTCCCTTGGAATAGAGACCATGGGCGGGGTCATGACCAAGCTTATCCAGAAGAACACCACGATTCCGACCAAGGCTTCGCAGGTATTCTCCACGGCCGACGACAACCAGACTGCGGTCACGGTGCACGTGCTGCAGGGCGAGCGCGAGATGGCGAGCGGCAATAAGTCTCTGGGCCGCTTCGACCTGAGCGATATTCCGCCGGCACCGCGTGGTGTGCCGCAGATTGAAGTTACCTTTGACATCGATGCTAACGGCATCCTGCACGTATCGGCCAAGGACAAGGCAACGGGCAAGGAAAACAAGATTGTGATCAAGTCGAGCTCTGGCTTAAGCGATGGCGAGATCGATCGTATGGTCAAGGACGCCGAGGCGCACGCTGAGGAGGACCGTAAGGCGCATGAGCTCGTCGATGCGCGCAACCGCGGTGACGGCCTGATCCACAGCGTACGTAAGTCCATGAAGGAGATGGGTGACAAGGTACCGGAGTCGGATAAGCAAAAGATTGAGGCAGCGATAAAGGACCTCGAAGGCGTGCTCAAGAGCGACGACAAAGAGACGATCGAGAGCAAGGCCCAGGCACTCGCCGAAGCAAGCCACAAACTGGCCGAGCACATGTATGGCCAGGCTGGTGCAGGCGCTGAAGCCGCAGCCGGCGGCGCCGCGGATTCGGCAGAGACAACAGGTTCGAAGGACAACGTCGTTGATGCGGAATTCGAGGAAGTTAAGGAAGGCAAGGACAAGAAGTAGCGCAATTGCAGGCATCGGCCGGTCTTGCCGGCCCCAGGCGGAGAGGCACCGTGGACCGGACAATGGTTTCGCCACGGTGCCTTTTGTTGTTGCGAAACAGGGCATGACCCTGCGCACGGCTCCGGGTGGTGGCTGGATTCTCAGTGCCGGTCGTTGTGGGTGATCCGGCCGGGCAGGCATGATCGAGGAATTTGATAGCTCAAAGGCAGCTTAATAAGCAGAATCAGGCAATGTCAAAGCGCGATTATTACGAAGTACTGGGAGTGCAACGCAACGCATCCGAGGCGGAAATCAAGCAGGCTTATCGCCGACTTGCCATGAAGCATCATCCCGACCGCAATCCAGACAGCAAGGATGCCGAGGCGAGCTTCAAGGAGGCCAAAGAGGCGTACGAAATTTTAAGCGATGGACAGAAGCGGGCCGCCTATGATCAGTTTGGGCATGCAGGAGTCGACCCGAGCATGGGTGCCGGCGGGCGCGGTGGCGCCGCCCATGGAGCGGGCGCGAGCTTTGCTGACATCTTTGGCGATGTGTTCGGCGACATTTTTGGTGCGGGACAGCGTTCACGTGGCAACCAGGTCTTCCACGGTAGTGACCTGCGTTACAACCTGGAGCTTAGTCTGGAAGAAGCGGTGCGCGGCACGGAAATGCGCATACGCGTGCCGACGCTCGAGACCTGCGAAACATGTCACGGATCTGGCGCACGCCCTGGCACGTCGGCCACGAGCTGTCCTACCTGCGGAGGCCATGGCCAGGTGCGCATGCAGCAGGGATTCTTTTCCATCCAGCAGACCTGCCCGAACTGTCGCGGCAGCGGCAAGATCATCACTACCCCGTGCACGGAATGTCACGGCCAGGGTCGCGTCAAGCAGACCAAGACACTTTCAGTGAAAGTGCCGGCGGGCGTGGATGAAGGAGACCAGATTCGGCTTGCCGGAGAAGGCGAGGCAGGGGAGAACGGTGGCCCTGCCGGAGATCTTTATGTCCAGATCCGTCTAAAGCCACATTCCATCTTCAAGCGCGATGGAGACGATTTGCACTGCGAAATGCCAATTAGTTTTGCGGCGGCAACCCTCGGCGGTGAGGTTGAAATCCCGACGCTTGAAGGACGCGCCTCGCTCAAGGTTCCACCTGGCACGCAAACCGACAAGGTATTCCGCCTGCGCGGCAAAGGTGTGGTCAATGTCCGCAGCGGCCATCAGGGCGACCTTTACTGCCACGCCAGCGTGGAAACGCCGGTCAATCTGACCAAGCGCCAGAAGGAGCTGCTGGAAGAATTCGATGGATCGATTCGTGCCGGCGGAGCGCGCCATTATCCGCGCGAACAGTCTTGGATGGACAAACTCAAGAGTTTTCTTGGCTGAAGATCTGCGCGGTTGATCTGCAGAATTTTGTTTGCTGACCCGCGTCTAATAACAACCAAGCAATAGGAGAACGTATGCCCAATTGGCGGAAATTACCTGATTTTGTCAGCAATGGGCGGCGCAAGCTGCTTGGTGGACTGGCCGCGGGCGGATTTGCTGCCCTTGCCGGAGTGCGTGCGGCGTCCGCTGACGACAAGTCGTCCGCGGGTGATGATCTGCATTTCCCCGGTGACAATCCGCAACACTTGATCGTCTATCAGCTGGACAAGGCGGATGAAGACTATCAGCAACATGTGCTCGGCTCGGTGGCGGCGGTTCTGAAGAAATACGGCGATGACATCAAGATCGTCGTTACCGCCTTTGGTCCCGGCATACATGTGCTGTTAAAAAAGCCCCTACGTCCCGTGCCGAAATCGATTCGCGACCAGGTACTCAGCCTGAATGATTATGGCGTCGAATTTCACGCCTGCGGCAACACGCTGGGTACGCTGCACCTTGGGGCTGGAGACATCTTGTCGTTTGCCAAATACGTCGACGTTGGTGCGGCAGATCTTATGGAGCTGCAAAAGCGCGGGTACGCCTATATCAGCTGGTAACCCGCGCATTCACTAAGGGATCCCGCGGCCGTAAGGTTTTGTCCCTTCGCGCGTCGAATCTGCAGGATGGCCGTTTTGTTTACGTGCACCATGGAACTCGGTGCAGTGCCAAGGTCAAATGTTGCGGATGCTCCTCCGATTCGCTGCGCTACTCCTGGGGTTGCACTATGCTGATAAAGAAGAAAGAAGATATCCTTCCGTCGGAAATTACCGATGAGCACGTGTATCGGGATCGGCGCAAGTTTCTGGCTACCGGTTCGGCAACTGCTCTGCTGGGATTTTCGTGGGGTTTCGGACATGAGGCGTCGCCGTCGCTTCCTAAGCTGCCGGTTGCGCTCAAGAGTCCGTACAGCACCAGCGAAACCGAAACGTCCTACGAGGACATCACCCACTACAATAATTTCTACGAGTTCGCGACCGACAAGTATTCACCGGCAACGCTCGCCGCAAGTCTTGTGACCCACCCCTGGCAGGTTAGCGTCGAGGGCGCAGTAAGGCGACCGAAAGTCTTTGGCGTCGACGATCTCATCAAGGCAAATCCACTGGAAGATCGCATTTACCGGCATCGCTGTGTTGAAGGCTGGTCGATGGTGATTCCCTGGGTCGGTTTTCCGCTGGAACGCATCATCCGTGAGGTCGAGCCGACAAGCAACGCCAGGTTCGTCCAGTTCGTCACGCTCTACAATCCTGCACAAATGCCCGGCCAGAATTCGGATGTGCTCGACTGGCCGTACGTTGAAGGCTTGCGCATGGACGAGGCCATGAATCCTCTGACCCTGCTTGCGGTGGGTTTGTACGGTCGCGTTCTGCCAAACCAGGATGGAGCGCCAATCCGCTTGGTTGTGCCGTGGAAGTACGGCTTCAAGAGCATTAAATCGATCGTCAAGATCCGTTTCGTCGAGAAACAACCGGTGACCACCTGGCCCAAGGCCGTGCCAACGGAGTACGGTTTCTATTCAAACGTCAATCCCACGGTCAATCATCCGCGCTGGAGTCAGGCGACGGAGCGGCGCATCGGGGAGTTCCACAAGCGGCCGACCCTGATGTTCAACGGCTACGGCGAGCAGGTGGCGCAGATGTATCGCGGCATGGATCTGCGCAAGTACTTCTGACGATTTATGTCCCCGACCCGCATTCAGTGGCTAAAGCGAATCATATTCGTGGCCTGTCTGTTTCCGCTGGCGTCGCTGGCGGCGAGAGGTTTGTATAACGGCCTCGGGGCCAACCCCATCTCGGTCATCACCCACTCGACCGGTATCTGGGCGCTAGTCTTCCTGCTGATCACGCTTGGCGTAACGCCGCTTCGCAAGTTCGCCGGGCTTAATTGGCTGCTGCGCTTGCGGCGCATGCTGGGGCTCTACGCATTTTTCTACGCATGTCTGCATCTGCTGATGTACGCGTGGCTTGATCAGTTCTTCAACTGGAGCAGCATGCTCAAAGACGTGGTTGGGCGTCCGTTCATCACCGTCGGATATGTTGCGTTTATATTGCTTATTCCGCTGGCGATCACATCCACCAACGGTATGGTGCGGCGCATGGGCGCAAGACGCTGGCAGATGCTGCACCGGTTAGTTT
This sequence comes from Pseudomonadota bacterium, assembly GCA_021834245.1. Lineage (GTDB taxonomy): Bacteria > Pseudomonadota > Gammaproteobacteria > Acidiferrobacterales > UBA6901 > JAJXUF01. Next base: position 5,228 of record JAKBDW010000600.1, on the reverse strand, counting down.
ACTTGATCGCCATCGCTGAAATCGTGCACTTCTTTTTGTACGTGAAGAAGGATTTTACGCAGCCCTTGATCTATGGGGCAATCATGACTGTCCTGCTGGGATATCGTGTGATCGCTGCACTCCCGATCACTGGTCGGCGGATGCCGCGCTCGGGTGAACGTGCTTCTGCGCGCAGCGCAAGACTTGCCGCAAGTAACTTGTCTAGTCGCCCGCCGGGGTGATGCAAAACTCCAGGACCCGGTCCATGGAGGCAAGAGTTTCCGCCAACCGGTGCGTACTGTCCCGATCTCGGCTACGAATGACCATCTGGTATTCGAACACTTCCCCTTCCTTTGTGAGACTGTAAGTCAGATTGGCCACCGTAAAACCGTGTTCTGAAATCATTGTGCGCAGCATCGCCTCGGAAGGCGCATCCTTGCGCCTGAAGCGTACGTTCAGCCGGCCGTAATAAAGCGCCGGCATGACCATTTCAATCCAGCGGAAAATAGACAGGGTGCCCAGGGTCAGCAACGTAGCGACGATTGCAGGAAAGTAGAAACTGATGCCGATAAGGATGCCGATCGCCGCAGTCATCCAGATGGATGCGGCCGTGGTGAGACCGCGCACCGTCAGACCTTCTTTAATAATGACGCCGGCACCGAGAAAGCCAATGCCAGTCATGATGCCCTGGGCCATGCGCGTCGGATCCACGCTCATGGGTTCGCGCGTTGCGCCAAAAAGCCGCGTCCATTGGTAGGCCGTGAGCAACATCAGCAGGCTGGAGGCAAGGCACACCAGGGTGTGGGTACGGAATCCTGCCGGGCGTCCGTGGTAGGTGCGTTCAAGCCCGATCATGCCCCCGGCAACCAGCGCAAGGCATAAATGCAGCAGGACCGTGAGATATTCCGATTCCATAATTCAAGTATTAGTACATTTGCAACGTGATTTCCGCCGCCGCCTTGCCGGCGTGCCCGGTTCGCGCAATGCCTGCAAATCCTTTATCCTTCTTGCTTCGCGGCCAGTCGCTGACCGCCAATTCGCCTCCACTCTGCTGACAAAGGCACACGCATGACAAGAATCGCCATTACCGGTGCATCCGGGCGCATGGGTCGTTCTCTGATCGAAGCCAGCAACGCAGCGGCAGGAATGCGGCCTTCAGTCGCACTGGAACGCGCGGACAGCCCAGTGATCGGCAGCGATGCCGGCGAGCTCGCCGGCATCGGGCGCCTGGGCGTCACGCTGGAACACGATCTGGGCAGGCTGGTTGATCAGTTTGACGTGCTGATCGATTTCACCCGTCCCGAAGCCTCGCTGCGCTACCTTGATGTCTGCCGCCGGGCTGCCAAGCGTATGGTGATCGGCACCACTGGTTTCGACGACGCCGGACGCCGGGCCATCGAAGCCGCTTCGCGCGACATGGCGATTGTCTTTGCGCCGAATATGAGCGTCGGCGTCAATCTCTGCTTCCGCCTGCTTGATCTCGCCGCCCGCGTCCTCGGCGAGGAGTTCGATGTGGAAATCATTGAGGCCCATCACCGGCACAAGGTGGACGCGCCATCCGGTACCGCGCTACGCATGGGTGAAGTTGTCGCGGCGGCGCTCGGACGCGATCTCAAGGACTGCGCGGTCTACGGTCGCCAGGGCGTGACTGGCGAGCGCGCACACCAGACTATCGGTTTTGCCACAGTACGCGGCGGGGATATCGTGGGTGATCATACCGTCCTGTTCGCCGGGGCCGGGGAGCGTGTCGAAATCACGCATAAAGCTTCAAGCCGTGCGACCTTCGCGCACGGCGCGCTACGCGCTGCGCAGTGGCTGCAGGGACGGGACACCGGCCTTTTTGACATGCAGGACGTGCTTGGCCTGCGTTGACGCTTTCCGCCACTACCGCTGCCGGCACCTTGCGCGCTGCGCTAGGGGGATGTTTCACCGCACCATCCCGGATGTGGTACCATCACGCGGCTTTTCTACCTGCTTGCTTCTCTTTTGGGGTGAGTGAATTATCCTGTTGATCCAGAAAGTGTTTTTTAAGCAAAATGGACGGCGCCATACCCCCGCCGTTCCGTCTCGGGCCGACGTACTGGTCGATGGTCGATCCAGCCTTCCCCGGGCATCCTGGCGGTAGTGACCCACACTTCAAAACGGAATCTAGCCATTGCCCATGCTGTCGCAACAATTCAAGCGCTGGACCGCTTCAGACCAATACTTCGCCGCCCATACCCAACATGACATCTGGGAGTGGATACTGCGCGGTGCCATCGTCGGCAGCCTCATCCTGATGGCGTATCTTGCTGTCTCCGGCCGGATGCTGTTGCCCCTAATTCATGCCGCGGAAACGCATCATTGGCTGAAAACGATCGCGCGCCCGAGCCTCATTTGGGCGATGGCCGGTACGGTATTGCTCGTTTTCCGGACCTATCTCTGGTTCAGCTATCGACCGGCCAGTCCGGCATCCATGGCGGACGCGCCGACCCTCACAGTCATCATCCCCGCGTACAACGAGGGCCCGATGGTCGGCAAAGCCATCGATTCTGTGGTGGCCGCCGACTATCCTCGGGACAGGCTTGAAATCTTCGTCGTCGACGACGGCAGTAAAGATGATACCTGGGAGCACATTCAGAATGCCGTACAACGAAACGCACACCTAGTAACCGCCGTGCGATTTGCCAAGAACCTAGGCAAACGTGCCGCGCTGGAGGCAGGCTTCCGCCAGGCGCGCGGCGACGTGGTGGTTACCATCGACTCGGACAGCGTCATCGAATCAAAAACCCTGCTGGCCATGGCAGGCCCGTTTCGCAATCCGCGGATTGGCGCGGTCGCTGGCAAAGTCGCGGTGTACAACAGGCGCCAGGGGTTGATTCCGCGCATGTTGCACGTGCGCTTCATACTGTCCTTCGACCTGTTGCGTGCGGTGCAGTCGACCTATGGTACGGTGTACTGCTGCCCCGGAGCTCTCGCAGCCTATCGTGCGTCGGTGGTGCGTCAGATTCTCGCTGACTGGGTAGGCCAGACATTCCTGGGCGCGCCATGCACCTATGGCGAAGATCGCGCACTCACGAATTTCATTCTCGATCGCGGTTACGACACCGTTTACCAGCGAAATGCCGTTGTCCACACGGTGGTGCCGTCGACTTATTCCAAGCTCTGCAAGATGTATCTGCGCTGGGATCGAAGCTACGTGCGCGAGGAAATACGTTTTGCAAGCATCGTATGGAAGCGTCCGCTAGGTGCGCGCCTGATCGCCATCGTCGACGCAGTGATCACGAACCTGCGCTATCCGCTCGGCTACTTGGCGCTCGTTGCGCTGGCCGTCCTGGCGCTGAACGACCCATTGACTATAGTGCGCGTACTGATCGCAATGGCCGTCATGACGGCGTTGAACATGCTTTACTATCTGCGAAGTGAGCGCTCCTGGGATTTCGTGTTTGGCATCCTGTACGCCTATTTTTCGTTCTTTGCGCTGTTCTGGATCTTTCCCTACGCGCTAGCCACGGTGCGTGCGCGTTCCTGGCTGACACGCTGAGATTCGCGCGCCAACACGCAAGAATACCTGGGGTGGCAGCCCGCCTGCAGGACGCAAAGCGCGCAAAACCGCTGCCGAACTCGTTGCTTTTGCACAGGTGCTTACGTAGAATGTGCACTCAGCCCCAAGTATCCAATTGAATAAAATTTCGAAGGCGGGAGAGGCGATTTCGACCTCTCCCGTTTTCGTATGCCTACCTCTGGAGGTACCCGGCTGATGCGGCCTGCGTTGCTTGCGCTGGAAGATGGTACCCTGTTCGCCGGGGAGGCCATCGGCGTTGCAGGGCAATCCGTCGGAGAGGTGGTGTTCAATACCGCCATGACCGGCTACCAGGAAATTCTTACCGATCCCTCGTACGCCAAGCAGATCGTCACACTTACCTATCCGCATATCGGCAATACCGGCGTAAATGCGGAAGACATGGAGTCGTCCAGGGTCTACGCTGCCGGTTTGGTAATCCGCGATCTTCCGCCACGCGTCAGTAACTGGCGCGCTTCTGCCACGCTGTCCGACTTCCTGCGCAAACACAAGGTCGTTGGCATCGCTGGTATCGACACACGCAGACTTACCCGGCTGTTGCGTGAAAAGGGCGCGCAGAATGGTTGTATCGTTGCGGCAGAAGAGGGGGCCAAGATTGACAAGAAGGCGGCAGTGGCCGCCGCGCGCGACTTCGCTGGTCTCAAGGGAATGGATCTTGCCAAGGTGGTCAGCACAAAAGAGTCATATATATGGTCGGAAGGCGGCTGGGAGCGTGGCAGCGGCTATCGTGCGCCCAGCGACTGGCGTTTCGACGTTGTTGCATATGATTTCGGCATCAAGCGCAATATTTTGCGCATGCTAGTGGACCGTGGTTGCCGCGTCACGGTGGTTCCGGCTAAGACTACGGCCGAGGACGTCTTGGCATTGCGTCCGGACGGCGTGTTCCTATCCAACGGCCCTGGTGACCCGGAGCCTTGCACCTATGCCATCGATGCGATCGGCGCCATCGTCGCTACCGGTCTGCCGGTGTTCGGAATCTGCCTTGGCCACCAGCTGCTCGGACTGGCGTCCGGCGCGCGTACCATGAAGATGAAGTTCGGTCACCACGGCGCGAATCATCCGGTCCAGGAGCTTGCCAGCGGACGTGTCATGATCACGAGCCAGAATCACGGCTTTGCCGTGGACGAAGCCAGTCTACCGGCCATATTACGGGTCACCCATCGTTCCTTGTTCGACGGTACAATTCAGGGACTTGAGCGTACCGATCAACCGGCATTCTGTTTTCAGGGGCACCCGGAAGCGAGTCCTGGACCACACGACGTCGGCCCGCTTTTCGACCGCTTCATCGCACTCATGAGCGCACGCAGGCAGCCGAATGCGGCGGATGCAGGTGCGATCGCGCCGTCGGTGGTTGCGGTATCTGCGGCTGAACTCGGGGCAGGCGGCCGTTAACCTAAAAGAACTGCACCATGCCCAAACGTACTGATATCCAGAGTATCCTCATCATTGGCGCTGGTCCGATCGTCATCGGTCAGGGTTGCGAGTTCGACTATTCCGGGGTGCAGGCCTGCAAAGCGCTCAAGGAAGAGGGCTACCGGGTTGTGCTGGTGAACTCCAATCCGGCCACGATAATGACTGATCCCGAGCTTGCCGACGCCACCTACATCGAACCGATCCAGTGGGAAACTATTGCCAAGATCATCGCCAAGGAGCGCCCGGATGCGCTGCTGCCCACCATGGGTGGCCA
>JAKBDW010000234.1:0-2858 GCA_021834245.1 Pseudomonadota bacterium | reverse complement strand
TCCAGGATCACCGACGATGAGGGTCTCGCCGATGCGGCCGCCGAAATGGACGTCGCACTGGTGATGCGCGAGAGCCAGGAATTGCAGGACATAGAAGCGGCACTGGCACGCATGGACGAGGGCAGCTACGGCAGCTGCACCGTATGCGGCATCGGGATTGGCCAGGCGCGGCTGAAAGCCTACCCGGCGGCGCAGCGCTGCCTGCCCTGCCAGGAACAATTCGAGCACGCGCAAGACCAGATACACAGAGGCGGGGCATAGGCGATAATCCGGCCGCCGGACTTATTCGAACAATCTTGACTGGGGGGCAATATGTACAAGCACATTCTGGTACCGACCGATGGATCCGCTCTGTCCGACAAAGCGGTGGAAGCTGCGATCAAGCTGGCGAAACTCGCAGGCGCGCGCCTGACGGCGTTTCATGCAGTCGAACCCTATCCGCTGCAGGGAGCTTACGCCGCCGAGGCCAGCGGCGTGCCTGAGTTGCAGCCCGAAGTCTTCGCCGAACGCAGCGAGGAATACGCCAAGCGCGTGCTCGAAGCGGTCGCCAGCGCCGCGGCCGCGGCGAACGTGCAATGCACGACCGTCTACGCCACCAGCCATTCCGCATCCCAGGCGATCGTCGACAAGGCGCGCGCGGAGGCATGCGATCCGATCGTCATGGCCTCGCACGGCAGACGCGGTCTGGAAGGGTTCCTGCTCGGAAGCGAAACGCAGAAAGTCCTGACCCATTCCACCATCCCGGTGCTGGTCTATCGTTGAGAACAAAACGGCGAAAAAAAGGCGGGGTACCCGCCTTTTTTTCGCCTGCAAACCGTCAGCCTATTTCTTCCCTGACCGGGGATCGCCAGCGTATCCCAGCGCCTTCCAGTCCATCCTGCCGTCCTTGCCGTGGCAATCGTTGCACTTGAGCGCTTCGGACTTTGGTGCGACCATGTGATTCACCTTCCAGTACATGTCCGTGGGCGCGAATGCGTACTTGCCGCTGTACTCCAGGCCCGCCGCTTTCATGCCATCGGCGATGGCCTTGTTCCAGTCCCAATGCTTCCAGTAGCCGCCCCACAAGTTCGGCACCGCGAACACATTGTTGACCGAATCATAGGGCTGCTTGCCCTGCATGACCTTGAACGGCGTGATCCTCGCGCTCGTGTCATTGCGGTCGCCGCGCGGATAGCTGAGGTGCGTGAGCTTGGCCGGATCCATCTTTTCGCCCATCAGATAACGCTCGCCCGAGCCGTTGAACCACATATAGGTAGGCTTCACGTCCTTTTCCCACTTGAAATCACCCTTCTGCTTGTCGTAGAGCGGCAGACCATACTTGTCTTTCGCAACCGGATCGTCCTTGCCCGCAGTCGACCAGTCCCACCAGATCTTGGTCGGCAGTGCACGCGCGAACACCGGAATATGGCAGGTCTGGCAGGCGACTTTCTCGGCGTGCTTGTTCAGCACCGGATTCTTTTTGTGCGGTGTACCGGCGTGGCAGTCGCCGCAGCTCAGCGTGGTCCCGCCGCCCATGGCCGATACCGACAGCGCCTTGCCGGGAATCTCATGCTTCTCCGTTTTGTGGCAGGCGCTGCAGCTCATGTTCGCGCCATCGGCCGCCATATGCACGTCGGTCGAGCGCTTCGGTGCAGCCATCGAACTGTCCAGATCGCCATGCTTGATATGGTCGCCGCCGCCGCCGTAGAAATGGCAGGCGCCGCAGGTGGCGCGGCTGGTGGGGCCGACGCTCTTGGCGATCTTTTCCAGGTCAAGCGCTTTCCAGATCTTGCCGGATCCCGGTGGAAACTCGGTGTCCTGATAGGCCGCATTGCCCGAGGCGGCCGGAAGCTTTCTGTAGCTGCCAGTGGTGTCGTGGCAGATCAGGCAGTCGACGTTGTCGGCCTTGCTGAAGTCGAACGAGGCATCCTTCCAGCCGTAACCCGCATGGCAGCTGGTGCAGCGCGGATAGTTGCTCGGCAGTGCGATGCAATAATTGTTGATCGCGTTCTTCTTGCCCAGATCGACCTTGCCCTTGCCCGGAACCTCCTGGTTGACGCTCCAGGTCCAGTGCTGCGTCTTCATGAAGTCCTTGGCCTGCTGCTCGTGGCACTGCAGGCAGGCCTTGGTGACCTCCGGGCCGGTCTTGAACGGGCCATTGATCAAACTCGAGTGATCCTGCGCTGCTGCAACCGGGCCCGCAAGCAGCATGGATGACGCAAAAAACGCAACAGCGAGCACTAAACGCTTCACAGTTCTTCCCCTTTGCATGGAATGAAAATCACTGTGGGCGAATTTGCATCATCCAGTACGCTGCACTCATGATTATTGTCAAAACAACGGCGAAAACACCGGAACCCGCATCTGCGCTCGGCCCGATCCATTTTTCCAAGGAGGAACGTTCGCCCGTGTCCCGTTAGGGGCGGCGCGCCAGCCGGATCGATGCCCGTTTTTTGTACGCCGCCGCATCGAAAAAGCCGGCTTGATACACTACGCTACAAAATCGCCGCACAGGGCGCGGACAGGCGTTTATAAAGGCGGACATGGATAATGCGGACCACATCCTGGTAGTCGACGACGACGCGGAAATACGCAGCCTGCTCGGCGAATACCTGCGCAAGAACGGTTACCAGGCCGGTCTGGTCGCCGACGGCAGGGGCATGTGGGCGGCGCTTGCGCGCGGCAAAGTCGATCTGATCGTGCTCGACCTGATGTTGCCGGGCGAGGACGGGCTGACCCTGTGCCGCAAATTGCGCTCCGAGTCGGACATCCCGGTCATCATGCTCACCGCCCGCGGCGAGGAAACCGACCGCATCGTCGGACTCGAGATGGGGGCGGACGACTATCTGGCAAAACCCTTCAGCCCGCGAGAACTGCTC
>JAKBDW010000017.1:0-11677 GCA_021834245.1 Pseudomonadota bacterium | reverse complement strand
CGCGAAGAGTCCTGTAAGGTCAAGCCCAGTGCCAGACTTTTTCTTCCGGAATCAATGCCTTCGCCGCGATATTCGTCAAAAAGCTCAAGGTTTGCCAGCAACTTGCCGGCAATTTGGGCAACACAGTCCAGCACGGAGGCGGCCGAGACCCCGTCTTGGACGATGACCGCGATATCCCGGCGGATGGCCGGAAAGCGGGAAATCTCACGAAACGCCGGAATCGGGGCCAGCTCCAGGACATCTAGATTAAGTTCAAATAGAAAAACCGCCTTGTCCAGGCCCAGACCCGCCTGAATCCGTGGATGCAGGCTCCCCGCCAGGCCAACTGATCGGCTGGTGCCATCGAAAATCTCCGTCGATTGGCCAGGATGCAGGGCCGGATGCTGCGCCGGCCGAAAGCTGAATCGCGGGCTCCCCCCGGCCAGGGAAAGCAACGCCTCGATGTCACCCTTTAGGTCGAAAAAGTCGACCAAACGGGACGCGCCTCCCCACTGCTCCGGGAGAGCATTGCCGATAGCGATCCCGGCCACCCCGACACGCTCTTGCAAGCATCCATCGGGTTGCGGCAGGTAGCGCCGTCCAATCTCAAATAGCCGCACCCGCTCCTGCTGCCGGTTGAGGTTGTATTCGGCTGCCTTGATCAGTCCCGGCCACAGGCTGGTGCGCATAGCCGCCATGTCCGAGGCAATAGGATTGGCCAACACGAGCGGTCGCGTTGCCGGATCGATAATCTCCTGCAGAGCCGGGTCCACAAAGCTGTAGGTGACCGCTTCCTGATAGTCGCGGTCCACGAGCACCGCGCGAAACCGCTCCGGGCCGACATGACCTTCGGCGATCGAACCCATGCGCAGAGGTGCCGTTGGCAGGCGCGCCGGGAGTTTGTCGTAGCCGGTAATGCGCGCCACCTCCTCCACCAGGTCGCATTCTCGCTGGATGTCGAAACGCCACGACGGCGGTGTTACCTGCCAGCCGCCTGCGACCTTTCTCGACCGCATGCCCAGCCGCTTCAGGATCGCCGCGGTCTGCTGAGGAGCAATGGTAGTCCCGAGCAATCGATTGATGCGTGCGGCACGCAGTCGAACCGGCGCACGCCGCGGCAAATGGCGCGCGACCGTCTGCTTTACCAGTGGTCCGGCACGGCCGCCGACCAGAGAAACGATGAGCTCACTGGCGCGCTCGAGAGCACGTTCCTGCAGTTGCGGATCCACCCCGCGCTCGAACCGGTGGGACGAATCAGTGTGCAGACCAAGCTCCCGCGCGCGCCCGCCGATCGCGTCCGGCCGGAAATAGGCGCTCTCGAGAAAAATGCTGTTTGTGCCGGCAACAACCGCCGACTCCGCGCCGCCCATGATTCCGGCAAGGGCACATGCGCGCTCGCTGTCCGCAATTACAAGCGTTCCGGCAGCAAGTTTCAGGTTATTGCCGTCGAGTAGCGTCAGACTCTCGCCGGCATGCGCATGGCGGACGACGATGCCGCCGCGCAGCTTTGCCAGATCGAACGCGTGCATCGGCTGTCCGGTTTCGAGCATGACGAAATTCGTGACATCGACGACCGGGTGAATACTGCGTATGCCGCTGCGGCGCAGATGTTCGCGCATCCAAAGCGGAGTCACCGCTGCCGCATCGATTCCCTCGATTGCCCGACCCAGGTAGTTGGGGCAATCCTGTTTAGCCTGCAGAGTGACCTTCAGGCGGCGCCGACTTGTCGTGGGCACGCGTTTCATTGCTGGACCGCGCATGACAGTACCGGTCAAAGCCGCCAGCTCGCGCGCAAGTCCTGTCACGCTCAGGCAGTCGGCGCGATTCGGTGTCAGATCGAACTCCAGCTGATGGTCGTCGAGTCCCAGCGCGCCGACGAGATCGGCGCCAGGTACGGCGTCAGCATCGAGGATAAGCAGTCCTTCGGTTGCATCCTCGATCCCGAGCTCCTTGGCAGAACACAACATACCGTCGGAAGCCACCCCGCGGATCTCGCTCCGCTCTATGCGCTTGTCACCCGGCAGCACGGCACCGGGAAGCGCCACCGGCACCTTGAGACCGGCAGCAGCATTGGCTGCGCCGCACACGATTTTTAGCGTCGTGCGTTTGCCGATGCTCACGCGGCACACGCGCAAGCGATCAGCCGCCGGATGCGGCTCGACGCTGAGTATTTCGCCCACGACAACATGCTCAAGCGCCGGTGCGACCGGCAGCAGCGCCTCGACGCCGAGGCCGGCCATGGTCAAACGCTCGGCCAGCGCATGACTGTCCATTCGGGTAGGTACCCACTGGCGCAACCATTGCTCGCTGATCTTCATGCGCGCAAATCGCAATTGCTGTTTGTCATCGAATCATCGCGTCCGCTCATTAGAGTGGGTCCTTTTTTGCGCCACCAGCTTGTCTGCCGCCGCATGTCGTTGCGCGCCGGTCAACGGAACTGGCGCAGGAAACGCAAGTCGTTCTCAAAAAACAGGCGCAGGTCATTGACCCCGTAGCGCAACATAGTCATGCGCTCGACGCCCAGACCGAACGCGAATCCGGTGTAACGTTCGCTGTCGATCGAAACGGCTTTGAGCACCTCCGGGTGCACCATGCCGCAGCCCAGAACCTCGAGCCAGCCAGACTGCTTGCACACGCGGCAGCCGCTGCCGCCACAGATCACACATTCAATGTCCGCTTCCGCCGAAGGCTCAGTGAAGGGGAAAAACGACGGGCGAAAACGCACCTTCAGCGGGCGTTCAAAAAACTGCACCAGAAACTCGCTCACGACGCCCTTGAGATCGGCGAAGCTCACCGACTCGTCTACCATCAGTCCTTCGATCTGGTGGAACATCGGAGTATGCGTTACGTCCGAATCGCAGCGGTAAACCCGTCCCGGCGCAATCACGCGCAATGGCGGCTTATGCGCCTGCATGTAGCGGATCTGGACCGGTGAGGTGTGGGTGCGCAGCAGCAGCCCCGATCCGAAATAGAACGTATCGTGCATGGCGCGCGCTGGATGATTCTGCGGGATATTGAGCGCCTCGAAATTGTGGAACTCATCTTCGATCTCGGGTCCGTCGGCGACATCGAAACCCATCTGCCGAAACAGCGTCTGCAGACGCGACAGGGTGCGCGTCACCGGATGCTCGCCGCCGCTGCGCAGTCCGCGGCCGGGCAACGTCACATCGACTCTTTCACGTGCAAGCTGTGCGTCGCGCTGCTCAGACTCGAGTTGGAGTTTGCGGCGATTGATCTCGTCCTGCAGTGCTTGTTTGGCCTCGTTGACCAGTTGACCTGCCTGCGGCCGCTCGGCGGCGGGCAACGTGCCAAGCAGTTTCAGCTGTTCAGTCAGAATGCCTTTCTTGCCGAGATATTTGACGCGCAACTGCTCGACGCCGGGCACGTCGGCAGCGCTGGCCACGGCCGTACGTGCCTCGTCCAGCAATTGTGTCAGTTGATCGCGCACCGAAAAGTGATTCCTCAAGGAAAGCGAAAACAAAAAGGGAAAGGTCCAAGACCTTTCCCTCCGGGTCATGCATGCCGCGCGCAGCATCAGCCGCGCGCGGACTCGCAACTACGAGAGACTGGCCTTGGCTTTTTCAGCAAGCACCGAAAAAGCGTGCCTGTCGTGGACCGCGATGTCTGCCAGAACCTTACGGTCGATCTCGATCGCCGCACGCTGCAAGCCGTTGATGAAACGGCTGTAGCTCAACCCACATTCGCGGGCCGCGGCATTGATACGCGCAATCCAAAGCGCACGAAATTCGCGCTTGCGTACACGCCGATCGCGATAGGCATACTGCCCCGCCTTGTCGACCGCCTGTTTGGCGACACGGTACACCTTGCGCCGCGCATTGTAATAACCCTTGGCCCGACCCAGCACCTTCTTGTGACGTGCGTGGGCGGTAACTCCGCGTTTAACTCGTGGCATCGATCATCCCTCCTCAAACGTACGGCATCATGCGCTGTACGCGCGCGACGTCGGTCTCGTGCACCTGCTGCGTACCACGCAGGTGACGTTTACGCTTGGTGGTCTTCTTGGTCAGGATGTGACGCAGGTGCGAGTGGCCGGCCTTATAGCCACCGCTCGCAGTTTTGCGGAAGCGCTTGGCGGCTCCGCGATTGGTCTTCAACTTTGGCATTGCTCTACTCCGCATTCTCACGCCGTGGCCGCTACCCTGAGGCAGCGGTAACCAGCGCTACAGGTTTATATGCCGACCCGAAGGGGTCAGACTGATCGTTTGGGGTTCAGCACCATGACCATCTGCCGCCCTTCCAGGCGCGGATACTGCTCGACCGTGCCATAGTCCTTAAGATCGCTTTCGACCCGCTTCAGCAACTGGGCTCCCAATTCCTGATGGGCCATCTCTCGACCTCTAAAGCGCAGGGTGATCTTTGCCTTGTCCCCGTTTTCTAGGAAACGTATCAGGTTGCGTAGTTTGACCTGATAATCTCCAATGTCCGTCCCAGGACGAAACTTCACTTCCTTTATCTGGATCTGCTTCTGCTTACGCTTCGCAGCATGCTTACGCTTGCTCTCCTCGTACTGGAACTTGCCGAAGTTCATGATACGGCAAACCGGCGGCGATACGTTGGGAGAGATCTCGACCAGATCCAAACCTTCCGCTTCGGCCATACGCCGCGCCTCCACGGTTGAAACCACGCCCACCTGTTTTCCATCGGCGCCGATCAATCGAACATTCGGCGCCTTGATTTGTTCATTCAGGCGCGTCTCTTTTTCTGAAGCGATAGCTTTAACCCTCCGTTCAACGAGCAAAAAAGCCGTGGCTCGCGGTCTCCTGGGTGAGGCGCTCAGCAAACGCCTGTGGCGTCAACGAGCCAAGATCCTCACCCGTGCGCGTGCGCACGGCCAGAGTTACATTCTGCGCCTCCTTTTCCCCGATAACCAGCAGGTAAGGAATGCGTTGCAATGTATGTTCCCGGATTTTAAAGCCAATCTTCTCGTTTCTCAAGTCCAATTCAACCCGAAATCCCTGTTTTTTCAATCGCTCGGCGACATCCCGGGCATAGTCAGCCTGTTTATCCGTAATTGTCAGAACTGCCGCCTGAATCGGGGCCAACCACGGCGGGAAGGCACCGGCATATTCCTCTATCAGAATGCCAATAAAGCGCTCCAGGGAGCCGAATATGGCCCGGTGCAGCATAACCGGAACCTGCTTGCTGCCATCGGGCGCGACATAACTGGCTCCCAGGCGTCCGGGCATGGAAAAATCCACCTGGATTGTGCCGCACTGCCAGACACGACCGATAGAATCGTGCAGCGAAAACTCGATTTTGGGGCCGTAGAACGCGCCCTCTCCCGGCTGCAGATCCCAGGGCAGATTCTTGCTGTTCAGCGCCTGTTCCAGGGCGTGCTCTGCCCGGTCCCAGGCCTCGTCGGAGCCGATACGGTTGGCTGGGCGGGTAGATAGCCTGTACTGCAGCTGCTTGAATCCGAAATCGGTGTAAACCCGGTGAAGAAGGTCGATGAACGTCGACACCTCGGGCTGAATCTGGTCCTCACTGCAGAAGATGTGGGCGTCGTCCTGGGTAAACCCGCGCACCCGCATGAGCCCGTGCAGCGCGCCGGACTGCTCGTTGCGATGACAGGATCCGAACTCGGCCAGGCGCAGCGGCAGGTCGCGGTAGCTCTTAAGCCCCTGGTTGTAGATCTGGATGTGGCACGGGCAATTCATCGGTTTGACCGCAAAGGTGCGCTTCTCCGACTCGGTCGTGAACATGTCGGCGTGAAATTTTTCCCAGTGGCCGGATTTTTCCCACAAGCTGCGGTCAACCAGCACTGGCGTGCGGATTTCCTGATAGCCATTGTCACGCCACAGCGCGCTCATGTAGTGCTGGATCGTCTGGTAAATGCGCCAGCCGCGCTCGTGCCAAAACACCATGCCGGGCGCTTCTTCCTGCATATGGAACAAATCGAGCGCCTTGGCGATCTTGCGGTGATCGCGCTTCTCGGCTTCCTCCAACCGGTGCACATAGGCATCGAGCGTTTTCTTATCCTGCCAGGCCGTCCCGTAGATGCGTTGCAACATTTCATTGCTCGAGTCACCCCGCCAGTAGGCGCCAGCCACTTTCATCAATCTGAAGGCCTTGAGTTTGCCAGTCGAGGGAACATGCGGCCCGCGGCACAGGTCGACAAAATCGCCCTGCCGGTAAAGCGAAATGTCTTCTCCTTGCGGGATGCTGCCAATGATTTCCGCCTTGTACAGCTCGCCCATGTCGCGAAAGAACTGTACCGCCTTGTCACGCGCCATCAGCTCGCGGCTGACAGGCAGGTCGCGTTTGGCGAGTTCCTGCATGCGTGTTTCAATGGCGCGCAGGTCGTCCTCGGTGAAACCGCGCTTGAAGGCGAAATCGTAATAGAACCCGTCTTCGATGACCGGGCCAATGGTCACCTGTGCCTCGGGAAAAAGACCCTTGACCGCCTGCGCCAGGAGGTGCGCGGTGGAGTGGCGGATCACTTCTAGGCCTTCGGGATCACGCTCCGTAACTATGGATACGCTGGCGTCGTTTTCGATGCGATAGGAGGTATCGACCAGGCGTCCGTCGACCTTGCCGGCAAGTGCCGCCTTGGCAAGTCCGGGGCCAATCGAGGCAGCGACTTCGGCAACAGTGACGGGATGAGGATATTCGCGCCTGCTTGCGTCAGGCAAAGTAATTACGGGCATGTGCGTCGGACCCCTTAGTCAGTGGCGGCCGCTACGAGGGGCCGCGTGTGGGTTCTCCGTTACCAGCTGGTCCATCACCATGTCCGGACGCAGGGAAAGCTGGTAGGCGCGAGTGGGATCGAACCACCGACCACTACCATGTCAAGGTAGTGCTCTACCACTGAGCTACGCGCCTATAGGATTCAGCCGCGCAAAATAGCATAACTGCACAATCCGTCACAAGCGACAGTGGCCGAAAAAGTGACTCAAAACAGGTGGCCTGGCGGCGGCGCGCGGGAACAATCGCGCTGCCGCCAGGAACTCTCACGACCGTGCGGCGAGAACCAAGATTCCCTGATCTTCTGGCCGACCCCGTGCCGCCGTTTCGGCCACAGCAGAGTCACCTTGTCCTTGCTCACCGCTGGCTGGCGTCAATCGAACACAACCGTCTTGTTGGCATACACCAGGACACGGTTGTCGATATGCCATCGCACTGCGCGCGACAGCACTATCTTTTCCAGATCCGCTCCCTTGCGAATGAGATCTTCCAGGGAATCGCGATGCGAAATGCGCACGACATCCTGTTCAATGATCGGACCTTCGTCGAGAACATCGGTGACATAGTGCGAGGTGGCTCCAATCAGCTTCACACCGCGCTCGAAAGCACGGTGGTAGGGTCTGGCGCCATGAAAGGCCGGAAGAAAAGAATGGTGAATATTGATGATCCGTTGCGGAAAGCCGGCGGCAAATTCGGCAGACAGGATCTGCATGTAGCGGGCGAGCACGATGAAATCGACGTTGTGCTCGCGCAACAATGCGAGCTGCCCTTGTTCGACTTCCCGCTTGTTTTCTCGGTTGACCTCGAAATGCCGGAACGGCACACCGTGCGCCTCCGCCAATTGGTGTACGGTCTCGTGATTGCTAATGATGACAGGGAGCTCGCAGTGAAGTTCACCGCTTTGAAAGCGGTAAAGCAAATCCGCCAGGCAATGATCGAAGCGCGATGCAAATACCGCCATGCGCGGCTTGCGCGCCGATTCCGCAAGGCGCCACGTCATCTGATATTTTTCCGCTATACGCGCAAATTTGCCCGGGAATTCCGCCAGCGGCAGCGAAAAGCCGCGCAGATCCCACTCGACACGCATCAGGAAAAGTCCAAGTTCGGCATCCTGGTGCTGGTCAGCGTGCAGGATATTGGCTTCGTGCTCCAGCAGAAAATTGGCAATCGCCGCGACGAGTCCCTTGCGATCCGGACAGGACAGCAACAGCACGGCCGTGCTCTTCAAGATTGCCGCGCCCCGGAATACGCAAGCGGAAACCTGCAACCTCCCGGCGCGCCTGGCCGGACCGGACACTCGTTTCGGTGCTTCATACCGGCCAACACATTGCTAATGTTCTCCATTGCTCCCTTCGATCTTTTCTTTGTTTAAGTGCTGCGGGGCACCCTTAGGTCGCCCCGGTGCACCGATATGGCTGCTCCTGGATGTGCATTCTGAGTCACCGCAGCGGACTCTAGTCTCCAGTGACATCGGTCTCTACTGCACCCAGACTTCTGCCCTTGATGGCATGTATCTTGTTGCGTATTGCCGCCGCCTCTTCGAATTCGAGGTTCTTGGCATGGGTAAACATCTGCTTCTCGAGCTTGCTCAGCAGGCGTCCAAGCGCCGCGGGTGACATGCTGGCGTACTCCGCGCTCTCTTCCGCCGCCAGCACAGTTTCACCGGCAATGCCTCGTCTGGCGCGTCCGTAGGGCACGCCCTCGATGATGTCCTTAACCGCCTTGACGATACTCTTCGGGGTGATGCCATGGGCGGCATTATATTCAACTTGGCGGCTGCGACGGCGATCGGTCTCATCCATTGCCTGGCGCATCGATTCGGTAATTCTGTCAGCATACAGGATTGCCCTGCCGTTGACGTGGCGCGCTGCCCGCCCGATGGTCTGAATCAGGGAACGCGTCGAACGCAGGAAGCCCTCCTTGTCGGCGTCCAGTATGGCGACCAGAGACACTTCCGGCAGATCCAAACCTTCGCGCAGCAGGTTGATCCCGACTAACACGTCGAATACGCCTGCGCGCAAGTCCCGGATGATCTCGACGCGCTCGACGGTGTCGATATCCGAATGCAGATAGCGCACGCGTACGCCGTGCTCCGCCAGATATTCCGTCAGGTCTTCCGCCATGCGCTTGGTGAGCGTCGTTACCAGCACGCGCTCGTTTACCGCCACGCGTTTACCGATTTCCGACAGCAGGTCGTCCACTTGGGTGCCCACCGGACGTACTTCCACTGCCGGGTCGACCAAACCCGTGGGACGCACGACAAGATCGATGACCGCCCCGGCGCGGCCCTTTTCGTACGGACCGGGCGTGGCCGAAACGAAAATGGTCTGCGGCATCAGGGCTTCGAATTCCTCAAACTTGAGCGGCCGGTTGTCCAGGGCTGACGGCAGGCGGAAACCATACTGGACGAGCGTTTCCTTGCGGGCGCGATCGCCGCGATACATGCCGCCAATCTGCGGAACAGTTACGTGACTTTCATCGATAACGAGCAGCGCGCCTTCCGGCAGATAGTCAATCAGGGTTGGCGGCGGCTCGCCCGGCGCGCGTCCGGACAGGAAGCGCGAGTAGTTCTCAATCCCGGGACAGTAGCCCAATTCTTGCAGCATCTCGATATCAAGACGGGTGCGGCTTTCCAGGCGCTGCGCCTCCACAAGCTTGTCGGCCGCGCGCAATTCTTCGAGCCGGGTGCGCAATTCGTCTTTGATAGCATCGATGGCCCCTATGATTGTTTCGCGCGGCGTGACGTAGTGCGATGACGGATAGATGGTGGCGCGCGCCAGCGGGTTGGTCACTTCTCCCGTCAAAGGGTCGAACTGGCTGATATTTTCGATTTCGTCGCCGAAAAGTCCCACCCGGATGGCCAGCCGGTCGGACTCCGCGGGATATATGTCTATTACATCACCGCGCACCCGGAAGGTAGCGCGATGCAGCTCGTAATCATTGCGCGTGTACTGAAGTTCGGCCAGGCGCCGCAGGATGGCGCGCTGGTCCATGATCGCGCCGACCCGCAGATGCAATATCATCCCGTGATAAGCGGCCGGGTCGCCGAGGCCGTAAATGGCCGATACCGTGGCGACAATGATTGAATCCGGGCGTTCGAGCAGCGCCTTGGTCGCCGACAGGCGCATCTGCTCGATGTGTTCGTTGATCGACGCGTCCTTCTCAATATAGGTGTCCGAGGAAGGCACATACGCTTCGGGCTGGTAATAGTCGTAATAGGAAACGAAATACTCGACCGCATTGTGTGGAAAAAAGTCGCGCATTTCGGCATAGAGTTGCGCCGCCAAGGTCTTGTTGGGCGCCATGATTATCGCCGGCCGTTGTACTTGCTGTATCACGTTGGCAATGGTGTAGGTCTTGCCGGATCCGGTAACACCGAGCAACGTTTGAAAAGCCTCGCCCTGACTCAGTCCTTCCACGAGTGACACAATAGCCTGCGGCTGGTCACCAGATGGTTGAAACGGGCTTTCTAGTTGGAACTTCTGGGTCATCGGCTTTGGAGGCGTGGCAATTCTCGGGTATATTACTCCACTTTTCAGACACCGTCGGGAAGAAAAATTTGGCCAAAATCCGCCTATCCAGCCGCGTTCAGCGCATTCAACCGTCGCCCACCCTTGCGGTCACTGCCCGCGCCAAGGAACTCAAGGCCCAAGGCCAGGACGTCATTGGCCTCGGCGCAGGTGAACCCGATTTCGATACTCCCGAGCACATCAAGGAAGCCGCCATTCGCGCGATTCGCGACGGGTTCACCAAATACACGGCGGTCGATGGCATGCCGTCGCTGAAACAGGCGGTAGTGAACAAGCTGCTGCGCGACAACGGCCTGAGCTATGACCTTGATCAGATCCTGGTTTCGGCCGGCGGAAAGCAGAGCTTTTTCAATCTGACCCAGGCATTGCTCGACACTGGCGACGAAGTCGTCATTCCGGCGCCCTACTGGGTGTCCTACCCCGACATGGTACTGCTGGCCGACGGCACGCCGGTTATCATCAAGGCGGGCATCAATCAGGCATTCAAGATTACGCCGGAACAGCTGGATGGAGTGATCGGCTACAGGACCAAACTCGTGGTCATCAACAGCCCGTCAAATCCGTCCGGAGAGGTATATTCTCGCAAGGAACTCGAGGCCCTGGGCGCGGTGCTGCGCAAGTACCCCGATGTCCTGATCGCAACGGATGACATGTACGAACATATCCTCTGGGCCAAGGAGCCGTTCTGTAACATCGTCAATGCCTGCCCCGATCTGAAAGACCGGACAATTGTCCTCAACGGCGTTTCCAAGGCTTATGCCATGACTGGATGGCGCATCGGTTATGCCGCCGGCCCGAAGCCACTCATCGCGGCGATGAAAAAGATCCAATCCCAGAGCACTTCAAACCCGACTTCCATTTCCCAGGTGGCGGCCGAAGCTGCCCTTAACGGCGACCAGCGCTGCATTGCCCCGATGCTCAAGGCGTTCAAGGAACGTCATGACCGCGTAGTATCGCGCCTTAACATGCTGCGTGGCGTACGCTGTTTGCCGTCGCAAGGAACCTTCTACGTGTTTCCTTCGTTTCAGGGCGCTATCGCAGAACTGCAAGACATCAACAACGACGTGGAAATGGCGGAATACATCCTCAATGAAGTCGGCGTGGCTATGGTGCCAGGCTCGGCGTTCGGAATTGAGGGCCACCTGCGTCTTTCCTATGCCACCAGCATGGAAAACCTGGACGCCGCGCTCGACCGCCTGGAAAAGCTGCTGGGACGTACCGACACGTGACGCCACTAGGGCACGGCCTGCGGGAACAGCGGTACCAACGACGACTGCGCCGGCAGCAACCTGTCAAACACGCTTGACCCGACCGAGGGCTAAAAGTAGTATACGGCCCCTTCCATTCCCCGGTAGCTCAGTCGGTAGAGCAGGTGACTGTTAATCACCGGGTCGGCGGTTCGAGTCCGTCCCGGGGAGCCAATCACATCTAAAACACCGCCGAACTGCCTCGCCTGACCTTAG
>JAKBDW010000494.1:0-2877 GCA_021834245.1 Pseudomonadota bacterium | reverse complement strand
TGTCCAACGCTGCTTAATCGAGTGTCCGAAATTCGGGGGCAAGATCATACAACGGATACGCCTGTAATTTCGCAGCGCCGGTCTCCCATGTTTCGCGATGCTGGGGTCGGAAGGCTTTCTGCGGAGTTTGGCCGGGCTTCGTTCGAGGCCATTTCTTTAGCACCTTGCCCGCTGGTTCGGCCAATCCAGGTCCGGCGCTCCCGCCTGAAGCGCGCCTGTGCGTGCTCATAGAGCACTATTTCTGGCTCAAGCAGGTGTTGAATGACCGTCCGCTGCGCAGCCGTCAATGCGTCCATCGCTACACGCCGCGATGTGACATTGACCCTTTCGAGAGACCTGCCCGGCCACCCCATAGCAGCACCGAGCATCACCACGAAATCGTCCAGCTCTTCCGTGACACCGACAAGGTCGAATTGATCCAGTGCCTTGATTGCCGCGACCAGCTTTTCATCCGTCGTCAAACGCACCTGCGAGTCTGTGCCCAGCGGATACAGCATACCTAGCTGAATGGCGGATTCCTCAACGGGAGCCCCGGCAAGCGTCTGGATGTAATCGTCCATACTCAAGGTAAAGCGCCGGCTATCCAGCAGGAGATCATTCAGATCATGTTTGTTGTAGTAGAAGCTGGAAATGAGCCGATCAATCGGATTCCGAAGTGCTGTTATGCAAAACCGGTTCGAAGGCAGCGCGTCTCCCTGCTGCGCTACGAAATGGCCACTGATCGCCGCAACGTCCGGCCATTGCAGCAAGGCCTCGGACAATTTAAGTCCACCCAGCGTGGGAGACACACGACTGCTCCCCAATTGATCGACAAGGTAGGCGTGAAGCGCCATACCGGCAGTCTTAGGCAGATGAAGGTGAAAAATGTTATGCATGGGGCCCGTTCTCCTTCCGGAAAAAGGCGGAACCCGGCTTCACGCACAGTTGCGACTGAGTCACTGAGTTCCGACTTTCTGGCAGTGCTCGCCCAACCGAAACTCCGCACAGCTTCGTTCGAGTATGGCCTGTGCAGCACGTGAATATGAATTCGCGGCGGCCCAGGCCTTGGCGCGACCACTCAGTTCTGTCGCCTCGCGCGGGTCGGAGAGCATCCGGTCCACCGACCTGGCATATGCCTCTACAGTATGGCTTCCGGCATTGCAGACCACATCCGCCACGGAATGGAAGATCGACGATGGTGAAGTCACCACCGGGCGCCCTACGGCCAGCGCCAGGTTGACAGCGGCGCTCCCGCCTTCTTCGGAGGGATCGTAAGGCATCAGCACGACGCTAGCCATGCGGAGACCCGCCTGAATCTCTTCAATTGGCAGGAACCGGGTATCGATCTCAATGGCATTTCGCACACCAAGGCGAACCGCTTCGTCGAAACATAGCTTCAGATAGTCTTCCGAACCATCTCCGGGGTATAAGGCATGCCAGCCGCGATAACGCAAGCCGGGATATTTCTTCCGCAACTGAGCCAGAACCCTGATGGACATCAGAAGGCCCTTGTAGGGACGCAGAAAGCCGAAGCCGCCTATAGACGTCTCACCATCAACCATGATGTTCCCCTGTGCTTCGCGCAGTGTACTGGGAACAAGGATCGGCAACGGACTGACGCTGGCCTGCGCTTGATATTTCGATGGCAGTCCCTTCAGTTCGTCGGCGTGGTGAACGATCAATGACGCGCCGGCGGCACAAAGACGCGCTTTGTGCTCCAAAGGTACGTTACGCCCATCATGCATCTCGACGACAACACGAATGCCTCGGTCATACGCTCGCCGGACTGAGGTTTCCACGTCCATGAACGGGACATAGCCGCTGTGGTGCTGGATTATGAGCAGATCAGGGCGCGATAAGCCCAACACTGAATCCAGCCGGTCCTGATCGATGCCGCTGTCACGCCATGTCTGGTTGTCCCAGCGCCATACCCGCGACACGGCCGTGCGGAGATCCCGCTCGAATCCTAGTGGTTGATGACCATCGATGCTGTTGCCAAGCACGAGGACCTGAGCGCCCTCAGCTGTCAAGGCCCCAATCAGATAGCCAGAATGTTCACCGATGCCGCAGGTGATATTCCACGTGGACATCATCGCAACCCGCAACCCCAATGCGACGTTTCGGCGTGCGAATGCATCAGTCAACAACGCTCCAAGTGCTTGGGATATGCGTTCCCAACTGAAGCTACGACGAACCGTTTCCCTAACCGACTGGCGTATGGCCAGGTCTGTGCCATAGCTCTTGGCAAGCTCGACACAGCAGGAGGGAAATGCCTCCAGAGACTCAACGAAGATGCCAGTCGGCGCCGAAGCGATAGTCCCTATACCGCGCGCACCTATTTGTGTCGTCACCACAGGCAAGCCCGCCGCCATGTAGTCAAACATCTTGATATTGGTGCCGGAACCCGCGTTCATCGGGTTCAACGCCATATCTGCCGCAAGCAGCAACTCGTCGCGATGCTTGTCGTCCACGCGACCGGTGACCATCAAATTGTCGATCAGCGGTTCGCCCGCCAGGGCCTCACCCACACCCCCGGCGACAACGAAGAGTATGTCAGGACAGGCCGGCGCTAGCCTTTGTGCGATGAATTGCGCAGCATCTACATTCGGACCGTACAGACTGCCCAGGAAGATCGCTATCGGGCGATTGAGCGGCAATCCCAGTTGCTTGCGCAACTCCGGGCGCTGAACATCGCCGGGTTCCGGAAAGTTCTCAACAAAGGCGCCGTTTGGCACAATTCTGAGCTTGAGGGGATCGGCATCAAAGATGCGCTGAAACAGGGCAACATCCTCCTCGGAACAGGCGAGGACCAAGTCGGCTCGTGACACCAAAGCTTGCTCTGCGCGAAGTACAATTTCCAAGGTTTCTCTTGCGGCAGCCAGATCACCAAGCAGCTCG
>JAKBDW010000261.1:0-2880 GCA_021834245.1 Pseudomonadota bacterium | reverse complement strand
ATAGTTCCTGCGGCGTGCACCGGAACTCGACCACCACCGACTCGGGCAAGAATTCCAAAGCGGATTTACCAGGCGGCGAATTACGCTAGTCAACTTCCTGGCCGGCCGCGCAATGATCCTCCAGCGCGCAGGGCCGGCGAGCGAAGGTCCGACGCCAGGGTGCTGATCGCGCATCCCGTGGGCGCTCCCTCCGTGCCCATCGGCAGTCAATCATGCATCGTCAAGTTCGCCACTGCCGCTCTTGCCATTTCAGTCCGCAGGACGGCATCCGGGACGGTTGTCGCCACTACTCGTCCGTAACACAGCCCTCGGAGGCGCTCTTCACGTTCTTGATATACTTGTACAGTGTTCCACGTCGAGCCTTGTAAGAAGGCATCACCCAGTTGGCCTTCCGATTTGCCATTTCACCCTCGCTGACTTCGACGCTGAGCGAATTCCTATCGGCATCGATGGTGATGATGTCGCCGTCCCTAACCAGCGCGATGGGCCCGCCTTCCTGCGCCTCCGGCACCACGTGACCGATAATGAAGCCGTGCGATCCGCCCGAAAATCGACCGTCAGTCATCAACGCAACATCTTTGCCCAAGCCCGCTCCCATGATCGCAGAAGTCGGCGTGAGCATTTCTGGCATGCCAGGACCGCCCTTTGGCCCCTCGTAGCGGATGACGACAACGTCTCCTTTCAGGATGCGTCCCTGCTCGAGCGCATGCAGCATGTCTTCCTCGGAATCGAATACTCTTGCAGGACCGCTAAAACGCATTCCTTCCTTGCCGGTAATCTTGGCCACCGCGCCGCCCGGCGCCAGGTTGCCGCGTAGGATCTGTATGTGGCCACTCTGTTTAAGAGGGCGTTCGAGCGGATGAATCACGTCCTGGCCCGCCACAAGTCCAGCGACTTCCTTTAGATTTTCCGCCATGGTCTTTCCTGTCACGGTAATGCAATCCCCACGGATCAGGCCCCGCTCGAGAAGATACTTGAGTACTGCCGGCGTACCCCCTATTCGATGCACATCTTCCATGACATAGCGGCCGCTCGGCTTCAGATCCGCCAGGAACGGAACCCGGTCACTGACCGTCTGGAAATCATCGATCGTGAGTTTCACGTCTACCGCACGCGCCATGGCAATGAGATGCAGCACGGCATTGGTGGAGCCGCCAAGTGCCATGACGATTACCATGGCGTTCTCAAAAGCCGCGCGTGTCATGATATCGCGCGGCTTGAGATCGATCTCTAGCAGGTGCTTGATCGCCTGGCCAGCACGCACGCATTCGTCGAGCTTCGCAGGATCGACAGCCGGTGTGGACGAACTGTAAGGCAGAGACATTCCCATCGCTTCGATGGCGCAGGCCATGGTATTGGCGGTGTACATCCCGCCGCAGGCCCCTGGCCCGGGACAGGCGTGTTTGACGAGGTCTCTGCGGCTGTCTTCGTCCATTTTACCGGCAATGAATTCGCCATAACTCTGAAATGCCGAAACTATATCGAGCACCTTCGAGCCACTGTGGCCCGGTTTGATGGTGCCACCGTAAATCATGAGCGACGGACGATTCACCCGCGCCATGCCCATGATTACCCCTGGCATATTCTTGTCGCAACCGGGAATGGAAATGTTGGCGTCATACCACTGGGCGCCCATCACGGTTTCTATTGAATCGGCGATGATGTCGCGCGACTGGAGCGAATAGCTCATTCCTTCGGTTCCCATCGAGATCCCATCGGAGACACCGATGGTATTGAACCGCATCCCGACCAGACCCGCCCCCTGCACGCCTTCCTTTACCTTTGCAGCCAGATCATTCAGGTGCATGTTGCAGGTGTTACCTTCCCACCACACGCTCGCGATACCCACTTCGGCCTTGTCCATGTCGCGCTCGGTCAAGCCGGTACCATAAAGCATCGCCTGCGATGCTCCCTGCGATTTCGGCTGGGTGATGCGGGAACTAATGCGGTTGAGTTTTTCGGCCATTACATTCTCCAGGGGTACGAAAACGAGGATTTTACCTTAAAAGACAGTCGCCGTTCATGCGACCGGAATCATCGATCACGCGCAAGGCGCGCGCCCCTGTAGAAGAGGTACAAAGAGGCTATTTGGACAAGGTGGTACAAGTCATTGTTATTAAACCCGGCATATCCAGACCATCCGATTCGCTGGATACCGGCACCGGCAAATGCCAGCAGAACGCCGGCGCTGACCCAGCCGCTACCGTTTTGCCATAGGACCAAGCCGGTCCATGCTTGAAGCAGCAACACCGCTAGCAGGGACGAAGCATAGTCAAAAACAACATAGCGGTAACTGTTATGCGTCGCCATCCACCAGGCATAGCCCATGAATTTGATCAAGGCACCGGCGATCACAACGTTCCAGGCGGGCGGGCGCAAGGCGGCGGTCGCGGTCGCACACAGCATGAAGAAACTGGCCAGGCCCACCGAATAGACCGTGCCTTTCCACAGGACTAACCCGAGAGGCGCGTCCACTTTCGCGCCAAGCCCGTGAAATGTTCCACCCAGCGCCGCGGCTACGGCGGCTGCAACAAACGCCGCACTCCACAGGCGAATGGTTGTTGCCTTGCGACCGCCACGCGCAAGCTCAAGTTTAATCGCGAAAACGGCGCCCGCCGCTGCCAAGAGGTAATCGGTGAACGCCGTGAGTAGGTGCACTATCGGCAACGCGCAAATCGCGCGGCATTGCGTTCGCGACTGCGCGCCGGTCAGGTTGCGCCCAGCGCCTTTGCCGCTTTACGCACATCCTTGTCCTTGACCCAGAGAAGTGCGCCGAAGCGGCCCTTGCCGGCGCAAACCGCATCGACTGCGGTCACATTGATCTTGGCATGCGCAAGTCGCATCAACATCGAAGCCACCGCGCCGGGTCGATCATCGCCC
>JAKBDW010000117.1:0-2890 GCA_021834245.1 Pseudomonadota bacterium | reverse complement strand
CGATCTATATTCGTCTGAACGCGTGGCGCGCCAGGCATGCGAAATGGCGCGCATATCACGGGTCAGCGGATACTCATGCACTAGCTGCCAGTCAGCATGCAAGTGCTCAGTATCGGCGAGAAAGCGCCTTCCGATGGCGTGCATTGCCTTTTCCATCGGATCCAGCGGGTCGATCTCGCTCGCCAAAATGCCGAATTCGATCAATTCGTGGAACTCGTCGGGCAGCGGCCGGATGTCACGGTCGTCCGGCACCCGAAAGAATTCATTTCCCACGACTAATGTATGCACCGCCATTTCGTTTCGAGTCAGCGTTCCTGTCTTGTCGACACACAAGACCGTTGCCGAGCCGAGCGTTTCAACTGCGGGAATACGGCGTGTCAGCACTCGACGTCGGGAAATGCGCCATGCACCGAGCGCAAGAAAAACTGTCAAAACAACAGGAAACTCCTCGGGTAGAGTCGCCATCGCAAGCGTAATGCCGGCAAGCAGACCGTTCAGCCAGCTGCCGCGTGCAAGTCCGTAAACAAGGACCAGTAAAGCGCAGAGAACCAGGCCTATAATGGCGAACATGCGAACGAGCCGGCGCGTCTGCTGCTGCAGCGGCGTTGGTTCAATCTCAATAACTTGCAAGGCCCTGCCGATGCGACCGATTTCGCTGTGCTGACCGGTTGCAAGAACTTCCGCTATTGCGGTTCCCTGAACGACCAGAGTACCTGAATAGATGAATGGCTGGCCTTCACCGCCGGGACGCGCTATCGGCGTTACTCGATTCCAGTAGGATTTGGTTACGGGTACCGATTCGCCGGTCAAGAGTGATTCATCGAGCTGAAGGTTACGCAAGGCAAGCACGGCGGCATCCGCGGGTACCCGGTCCCCTTCAGCCAGCAAGAGTATATCTCCGCGCACCACATCACGTCCGGGAATCCGCTGCTGCTGTCCGTCACGGACTACATGTGCTCGCGGGCTGGTAAGATCGCGCAACGCATCGAGTACACGCTCGGTACGCTGCTCCTGGTAAATTGTGACCCCCATTACCACGACAACGAAACTGAGCAGAACCAAAGCCTCCCCTACATCGCCAAGCAAGGAGTAAACTGCGCAGGCGGCGAGCAACAACACAAACATGGGTTCGCGTGTTACTTCTAGGGCGATTGCAATGATAGAACGGTGGCGGGCTTCCGGAAGCTCGTTGTAACCCTCTGCGCGCAATCGGGCGGCTGCCTCGGACCCGGTAAGGCCTTCGACGTCGCGCCAATCTGGTTGATCAGGTTTCAACAATTTCAAATTTCCCTTTAACGGTTGACTCGACTGCGACAAGACTTTTTTGCCAGGGGTTGGCAGTCCAGGTGTCCGGCTTGCCAACACCACTATGCGCAGTAATTAATTCGCGGTCGATCTTTTTTCTTAGCCTTAGTCGCCAGCGCCAAAGGCGCTTCTGCATCTGGCAAAATCTGCGCATTCCCCATATATCACTCCAGGGCAATTATCACAAATTCATAGAAATCAAACACTTGATTTTTTGCGAAGAACTCGGAATTGCATCCAGACGCGATGCTATTGCAAAGAAAATTTTCGCTTGCGCTGGCCTGCCTGGAAGCCGGGCGCTGTAACCTGCAAGGTGAAATTCGACTGGCGTCAGCGAAAGTTATCGGACGGGCTTGCCTGAAAGAAACTGGAGAATAATCGCAGTAAGACGTGCGGATTGCGGCGTCGCAAAGATGTTTTGTGCATGCGCGCTGCCAGAAAGCAGAACGATTTTTTTGGGTTTCGGCGCGCGACCGTACTGATCGAGTATTGCTGGCTCAAGGGCTTCATTGCGGCTTGCGATATACAGAATTGACGCCGCATTGATGCGTTCGGGGTCCTTGATCGGAACCGGTGAGAGCAGAATGAGCTTGGCAAGCTCCCCTCTTTTCATCTCTGTTGCCGCTTCGGCGGCGGCCCCACCCCCCATGCTGCCACCGAGAACCGAAACCGGTTTTACGCCTTGCGCATGCAACCAGCGCACCGCGCCGATCACATCCTGATCCAGTCCATCGGGCTTGTTGCCACCACGCGACCTGCCATAGCCACGGAAGTCAATGGCAAGCACGGAATAGCCCAGAGCTACCAGACGACTTGCCAGGGGAGCCCAGCTTTTCTTGTCAAATGCCGCTCCGTGCGCCAGTACAACTCCACGGACACCATGCCCGTAAAGATCTGCATCCACGATCCCGCCGTCGGAAGACGGAAACAATACCGCTTTGGCTGGTGGCGTAGCGTTGGCGACGACAACTGTCGCCAACAAACAGAGCATTAGCACAAGGGTCTTTCCTGCCATGTTCATAAATAACCAGATTTTACTTTTTAACCGGATCCGGATTTCGCAGTTTCGCACTTACCGTCACTGAAACGATGCCAGTCCTGCAGCAGTTGCGTCAAGCTTTCCGGATTGATCGGTGGGCTGCAGAAATTTCCCTGCGCGATATCACATCCATGAACCCGCAGGAACTCCGCCAGGGTGTCCGTATATACAGATAGAATGGAATATATAGAATGGTGGCATTCAAGGAGGGATAATGTTTGACCAAATGCCGCAGTGTCTGCGTCAAAGAATGGATCAGCTCGAACGAATCGACGCCCTGGATCGAGTGGACGGAACCTCCCGGCCTCAGCGCCTGCGCCAAATCCCGCCGGAAACGGGTAAATTTATTGCCATGCTTGCGGCCATGGCTCCCGCCGGACGTTATCTCGAGATCGGAACCAGTGCCGGTTACTCGACGCTCTGGCTTTCCCTCGCCTGCCGCCTTCTAGGTCGGACTATTACGACGTTTGAAATTCTGGACGAGAAAGCGGAACTGGCAAGACAAACTATCAAGCTGGCGGATGTGGAAGATGTCGTTGAATTCGT
>JAKBDW010000231.1:0-2904 GCA_021834245.1 Pseudomonadota bacterium | reverse complement strand
CATGGCATCGATTCTATCGAGATCACCGGCTATACCGACAGCCTGGGTTCGGCGGCATTCAACCAGAAGCTTTCAGTCCAGCGCGCCGAGGCCGTGAAGTCCTATCTCGTCAACAAGGGTGTGGCAGCGGACTTGATGACGACTCGTGGCCTCGGGGCATCCAACCCGGTGGCCTCCAATGCGACTGCAGCCGGACGCGCGCAGAACCGGCGCGTAGAGCTGAAGATCAAGGCGAGTCAGAGCGCGCAGTAGCGAGTGGCAGCGCGACGGCCCGGTTTTTCGTGCCGTCGCGTTGCGTGTCTTGGCGCTTAGCGTTTTGAAGCTCGTGGCGACCGATACGCCCTGCCACGATCAGTACCCCGCCCGTCCAGTCGCGCGCTCTGACAAGCTCGGTTGTCAGCAGGTGCTGTGACGTCCAATAAGCGGGTTCTTGGGTTAGCGCAGCAACCCTGGTGCAAGCTAGTCAATCGCAAGCGAAATCCACAGACTTTTATGAAGTCCCGACATATTGCGAATTGCCTACCAGTCATTCCCCGTTTACTTGGAAGAGCGATTCGGATTTCCGAACGATGCACAAAGTCATGCATCTTAGATTGTAAGGATGCCTTTCCAGTGGCAGCTGTACCCGTTAGGTAAGTAGTCGAATGATACTAGGAAGGATGATCGGGTGATCAACGAATCTGAAGAGGCATATTCTATACCCGCCCAAGTTGTGCACTGAATCCCTAATTAAGGTTTCAAGTGCCGCGGTTGGGAAGATCGAGATAGTGCCATTCGCCATGAAACGTGTAGAGCTGGAGCTTGACTTGCTTCATCTGTGCGGCGCTCATCTTGCGTCCGGTGGAATATTTGCGCTGATCCAGTCGGCATGTCACCGTCAGCCCCTTCGCTGTGGTGGTTCTCGTGATCAAGTGCACGATTGTTTCGTAATCGAGCAGCGGCTCCCCACGCCAGTTGGGCGAAATGAAGGAAAACAGCCGGTACTCCGCCTTGTTCCACTTGCTGGTGCCGGGAGGGAAATGACAGACGGCGACGGTGAGTCCGGCCTGATCGGCGAACTTCTGCAGCTCAGGTTGCCGCTACCGCACAACGATCTGCGCGCCAGATAAGAGGCTTTCAGGGTACACTGAAAGCCGACGCAGCATGTGCCAGTTTCCCGCGGGCAGCTTTTCGGACATTGGGGTTTCCATGAAAGCCGAAGACTATGAAGCCTGGTACCAGACCCCGAGGGGTCAATGGATCGCGCAGACGGAGTACGAAGCGATCAGGCAGCATCTTGACCGGCACCCCGGAGAAACACTGCTTGATATCGGGTGCGGCACCGGGCAATTCACGCGCCGGTTTGCCGAAGACAATGGCTTGGTGGTCGGTCTTGATGTCAATGTCTCATGGTTGCGTTTCGCCGCGGAAAAGAAAGCGCGCTCGGAGATTTACCTGGGTGGCGATGCGACACGTCTCCCGCTGGCCGACAGGAGCGTCGATCTTTCAGTGTCGATCGCTGCTCTTTGCTTCGTCGCCGATAGGCGCCGCGCAATTGAAGAGCTGCTTCGCGTAACGCGGCGGCGTTTCGCCCTCGGTCTGCTCAATCGCCACAGCCCGCTATACCTTGCAAAGGGCGTACACGGCGGCAAAGGCGCCTATCGTGGCGCGCACTGGGACACGGCGGACGAGGCACGACGGCTTTTTGATGGACTTCCGGTAAGAAACATTCGCCTGCAGTCGGTCGTTGCGCTTGCGGGCGGCGGATTCTGCGCACGCGCACTCGAGCAACGACTGCCGGGGCGCTGGCCGTGGGGCGCTTTCCTGATTATTTCGGCAGACGTGCACGCCCCGGACAACGATCGACCGTACCTGCGAAAAAAGCGGAAGCAATCCCCCGGATCTGCGCCAAGGGACGAATAATGATGTCGGAATCTGCATGTTTGCGGGGCGCGTTTTAAGGAATCTGCGGTCGAATGTGTGATGGCAGCAGGCGAATCAATTGCGCACGAAGCCCCGGGTCCGACCAGTCCCTGCCGCCGACGATAACGTTCGCGATCCGTCCCTGGGGATCGATCACGTAACTTGTCGGCAATCCCACGATGGCATCTCGAGTCGGCATGGCGGGCACCACGTCGCCCAGAAATTCACAATGACGAGTTTGCCACGGTAGTCGGAGAGCCGATGCGACTTGCCATCCGGATCCTTGAGGGCGAAGTCGGGTGCCTATCGCGACGCCGGCGATGCATCCTGCGCGGACACGGCCGTGGGTGCTGCGAAGAGACGCGTCATCGCAACCATTGCTGCGGCAAGGCGAAGGTTCATGGTCGGGTTTCCTCCGCAGAAGATGTCGCGCATACCACATCGTTCAGCCAGGCCTGTTTTGGCTTTCCGTTTTCGGTCCATCGGATGTGAAGATCGAAGTGCCGTCCCGGATCGAGATTTGCAGTGATCATTCCCTGCATCCAGTCGCCCGGGTGCAGGATCTGCACCGTGGGCAGCATCGAATAGCGGAAAGCGACGCGCGCCGACTGCGTGACTGCGCCATTCTCCCATTCCTTCTGCCAGTCTGCTTCCAGACGCAGAGGCTGCTCGCGACCATCGCTGGTTACCCGCCAATCGGCAAGATCTATCCGCAGCGTCCTGTTCGCGGAGAGATTCCTTGCCACGACCGCCATCACGCATGCGTTTGCGATGCGCTGCGTGACATCGGCAGGAAAGCCGCGTCCCTGAAAATACGCCTGGGTCAGATCCAGAGGGCGCTGGATGAGTTTCATGTCGAGGCCGCTTTTCCCGCCAAGAGACCAGTGCGGAGATCGAAGGGGCTGAGCCGATACATTGTGTCGCAATGTATCGGTCTTCCCGGCCCTCGCAGCAACAATACTGCACAGCACCGCCGTGATCAGAATTGCGGTGGCCCTGCGG
>JAKBDW010000047.1:0-2907 GCA_021834245.1 Pseudomonadota bacterium | reverse complement strand
CATCGCCAATCCCATCGGTACTATCCTGTCGGTAGCAATGATGCTGCGCTACACTCTGGACCAGCCAGCCATGGCGCAGCGCATAGAGCGTGCAGTCGAGGCGGTTCTGGCACAGGGATTGCGAACTGCGGACATCCACACCCCAGGTTGCGCCCGGGTCGGCACTGCGCAGATGGGCGAAGCGGTGGTGGCCGCCATGCGCAAGTGACTTTCTTCATGTGTTTTTTCCGCATGGCTGCAGGCATATTTTCCGGACCGGGTTTACAATAAGGTCCTGTTGTATTTCGTTATGGCTTTCATTTGGCAGAGGTAGTCATGAAGCGTGCAGGTCTAGTTGGCTGGCGCGGTATGGTCGGCTCGGTGTTGATGCAGCGTATGCGCGAAGAGCGCGATTTTGATCTCATCGACCCCGTATTTTTCACCACGTCCCAGGTTGGCGCGGCGGCTCCGCTGGTGGGCAAGGACACTCCTGCGCTCAAGAATGCGCATGACATCGCGGAACTCAAAGCGATGGATGTCATCATTTCTTGCCAGGGTGGCGATTACACCAGCGAAATCTTTCCAAAGTTGCGTGCCGCGGGGTGGAAGGGTTACTGGATAGACGCCGCGTCGACGCTGCGCATGAGTAAGGACAGTGTCATCATCCTCGACCCGGTGAATCTGGACGTTATCCGCGCGGCCTTGGCCAGAGGCGTGAAAGACTTCATCGGTGGCAATTGCACCGTCAGCCTGATGCTTATGGCGTTGGGCGGGCTGTTTCAGCGCGACCTCGTCGAATGGATGACGGCCATGACCTACCAGGCAGCATCCGGCGCGGGCGCTCAGAACATGCGCGAGCTACTCAAGCAGATGGGCTCCGCGTACGATGCGGGCCAGCCTATGCTCGATGATCCTGCGTCTGCGATACTCGATATCGATCGGGCAGTTGCGCAGCGTTTGCGCGATCCCTCATTGCCGACGGCAAATTTCGGTACCGCGCTCGCCGGCAGCCTGATTCCGTGGATTGATAAGGATCTTGGAAATGGCCAGAGTCGGGAAGAGTGGAAGGGCCAGGCGGAAACCAACAAAATCCTGGGGCGCGAGGCGCATCCGATCCCGGTTGATGGCATTTGCGTGCGCATCGGGGCCATGCGTTGCCAC
The DNA here is from genome assembly GCA_021834245.1 of Pseudomonadota bacterium. Classification (GTDB taxonomy): domain Bacteria; phylum Pseudomonadota; class Gammaproteobacteria; order Acidiferrobacterales; family UBA6901; genus JAJXUF01. The sequence goes on along the minus strand of JAKBDW010000047.1, from coordinate 1,767 downwards.
AGCCAGGCGCTTACCATCAAGCTTAGGCAGGACCTGCCGCTGGATGAAATCGAAGGCATGTTGGCCACGGCCAATGACTGGGTTCGCGTTGTGCCGAACGAACGCGAACGCAGCGTGCGCGAACTCACCCCTGCGGCAGTCACCGGGTCACTTTCCGTACCGGTCGGACGCCTGCGCAAGCTCGCGATGGGTGGCCACTATCTGTCGGCTTTTACGGTTGGCGATCAGTTGCTTTGGGGAGCCGCGGAACCTCTGCGGCGCATGCTACGGATCGTTCTGGAGGCTTAACAGCCAGGCCGACTTTGCCGTGCATTGATACTGGCGCGGGACGTCTGCAGCGGCGCTGCGTGCCCACTGTGTCAGACCACATGGACGGATCGCAGGAAAGCGACTATACCGTAAATTAAGGATGATTCCACGACCGACATCACTTGCCCTGCTCACGCGTCCTACCAGTCCTATCCATCGGCACCCGCGGCGGGCCCATTTCGCCTCGTTTCCAACCTATTAGTTGAAGCACGCCGTCGATTCTGGCGCACTTGCGCGGACGAGATTGAAAGGTGATTGGGGATGGGTGTCGCGGGAGTAAGACTCTGGAATCTCATGAGATTCAATTGTTTTTTTACCGCAAAAACGGGATGTTCCGGGGAAGCGGGCGCACGTTGGCTGTTGGTGAAATAGTATTTGTCGGCTATAGTTACTTGATGTTTGTAAAGACTATTACTACTATGCGGATATAAGTCCAAGTAAAGAAAGCTATTGTTGAACAAAGCTTACAGCGGAATGAAGTTGGGGCAGTTGGGGGAGTGAACGCCATGCACCAAATGAAGTCGGGCGGGCTGTGGAAAACTGGAATTATCCTGGGGGCAGTCCTTTCAATGCTGCCTGCCTGGGCCTATGCCCTGGGCTTGGGAAGACTTGTTGTGCATTCCAGTCTGGATCAGCCCCTGGACGCCGAGGTCGACCTGATCAATCCGACTCCGCAGGAACTGCAGAGTCTCAGTCCATCTCTCGCATCGCGCTCGGATTTTGAGCAAGCGGGCATCGACCGCCCTGATTTTCTTACCGACATCAAGTACACCATTGCGCAACATCCGGACGGCACCTATTTCATCAAACTCACGAGCAGCAGCTCGATTCGCGAGCCGTTCATCCACACCTTGTTGCAGGTGGATTGGGCCGGCGGTCACCTCGTAAGGGAATATACTGCACTGCTCGATCCGCCGCGTTGGGTTGCCGGCACGCGCCCGGAAGTCGAGGCTCCGGCCGAAACCGAAACCGTGACGCAGGCGCCCGCGGCGCCCAGCCCGGAAGCCGTTGCGCCCGCGGCGCCGGAAGCGCCTGCACCGACTCAGACCGCATCGGCGCCGACCGAGACGGCAACGACGGCGCCGACCGAGACGGCAACGACGGCGCCGGTGACAACTGAGAGCGCGCCCAGCGAACAACCGCAGACGACTGAAACGGGTGAATTGCTGGGTCCGCCAACAAGCGAGACCACGACAGCCGCCGCACCCGAAGAGATGTCGCCGACCCCGTCGGCCGTGACGCCTTCCTCATGGGCCAGCGCAAGCCGCTACCAGGTCAAGAATGGCGACACGCTGTACGCGATCAGCAGGAAGCTCAATGCCGACCGCAACATCAGTGCGCAACAGGTAATGGTTGCGCTACTGCGCGCTAATCCGAAAGCATTCTTTGATCACAATATCAACAACCTCAAGACCGGCCGTATCCTGCGCCTGCCGAGCCGCCGTGCTGTCGAGGCCG
>JAKBDW010000016.1:0-2913 GCA_021834245.1 Pseudomonadota bacterium | reverse complement strand
GGGGCGCATGGCGACGGCCCCTGCGCCGGTATTAGCCACAGCGGGCTCGGGCGCTGACCAAACCACCACTTTTCGCTCAGATTGCCCTACCCATAGTGCCTGAACCCTTTAGTGCGTCGAGGAGTGGTCGCAAAACAGTTTCGTCTGGGCGTCATCGGCCGACGGAAGTGGCGTAAATCGGCTGGCGTACTTGGACAACGCTTGCCGTCTGGACTGGACGGTTGTTTTCGTAAAACCTCAGGCAGGCGGGGTCCCAGTCTAGGCCGCAGTGCGCGACGATGCGACGCGCCTGGGCCTCAACGTCCGCGATCACGTCCTCGTAATGAACGTCGAGAATGAATTCGGCCGGCACGACAACCCGCCAATGCGCCATGAGGTCACCATAGGCCCTGTAGCGACGTCCAAGTTCGCCAAGATCGTAGGTGAACCCTGCCCCCTCCAACATCAACGAGAAGCAAGATAAGCACGTATCAATCGGGTTGCGGCAGGCGTGAATGATCCGAGCACGGGGAAACAATAGTCGGATAAGTCCAATGTAAAGGATGTTAGGCAGACGCTTATCCGTAACACGAACGGCCTTTGGTTTCGTGAGAGACTTACGCGCCAGCAAGGAGACGTGGTCGAGATAGCGCGTCACTATCTTTTGCAGATCGTCCTCGTTCCACCATCGGGCCGCCTGCATGATTGGCACCCCGTTAGCGCTTGTCACAGCGTTCACCGCATCTTCCAGTTCTCGCATTTCGCCGCCAGCCACCACTTGGGGATGGCTGCTCAAAATCTGTTCAATCAGAGTAGAGCCTGAGCGAGGCATTCCAACGATGAACACCGGCAGTTCGGAGTCGCTTCGAGCGGGGGGCGTCGTGGACATGCGTGCTGCGTTGAAAACTGCCGCAAAATACTCAAATTTTTTAAGTTCGGAGGCTTCATCGTAACCGACATCACGACGTTTGAGCGCGTTACCCGAAAGAAGATACTCGAAACCCTCCTTCTTGCGCCCGATATCGGTCAACGCTTTCCCGAGTGCGAAGTGTAACTGAACCTTGGCCGAATTCGCCATCTCCGGCAGATCGTCAAGCAACCGCATGAGTTGGAGGAAATACGGATCGTCGGCGGTAAGCGGCGCGTTTAGCGCGAGTCCTCGATAGTAACCCGGGGTGTTCGGGTTGAGGGAAATAGCACGCTGTAACAAGGTCCGTGCCCTAGCGATGTCACCGAGTTCCTGGCACACGAAGGCGAGGCCGGCATACGCATCGGCAAAATCAGGATCGAGCGTGATAATGCGTTGGTAAAGCGTGCGCGCATCGTCGAGAAAAAGGGCTCGTCGGAAATGCTCGGCTAGAAACATGCATGTCGAGGGGTTAAGATGCTGGAACGCTGCAGTGGCGCGACACTGGGCTAAAAGGTCGTTTTTGCGGCCTAACGCTTTCAACACGCGAATGAGGCTTACCGCAGCGGCTTCATAATTTGGGTTTGCCCTCAGTGCCTCCTGAAAGGCTATGACCGCTTCGGCGTCCTGTCCCAAGGCGTGGAGTGAGCAGCCAAGATTATTGGACGCTTCGGGATATACGCCGGCGATCGAGATGGCTCGACGGTAGCTTGTTACGGCATCATCATGCCGCCCGAGCGCCGCTTGCGCGGTGCCGAGATTGTTGACGGCTATGGCGTAGTGCGGTTGCAGCGACGTGGCGAGCAGTAGAACTGCCTCAGCCTCCGCGTGGCGCCCGGCTTCATGCAGTCGGACGCCAATATTGTTGAGAGTCGCAGCTTTGCTGGACATCGACCCGGCCAACCTCCTGGAAGAATATGGCTTTAAGACACTCTTATCAGTCAAGGCCCGCGAATGCGATTGCGCAGATTATGCTCTGCGGATTCATTGGATCTTTTTATGATATCCAATTTCTTAATCGATCAGATCTTAAAATCCTTGCTGGCTATTGTAGGATAAGAACGTAAGCTGTCGATGGGTTTCCGTAACATTATTGACCTAACCGTTCCAGCGACCGTATGAACCTAAAGCGGGCCGGCCTTGAAGTTTTTGAGGTCCTGGGACACGCACCTCTGATGCTTGTGCCAGCCGGTCCACGACAAGTCGCCGAGCGGCGCATCCCAAAAACAGAAAGCGAAATACCTTCCCGCCGCCTCTTGCGGGATGTCGGCGCAGGCAGGATCCGGGGGAATGGTGAGAATGTCGTCCTGGCTGTCCCTGCGGTTGATCTCGACAACCTGCAGTTGGAGGCGGCACTCGCTGCCTTCGATCGACATGTCGATGGTAGGGTCGGTCCCCCTCGTAAATGTTCCTGACAATGCCACGCAGCCCTTGCGCGGGCAGTTGCTAAGCAGGAACGCGGTGCCCGGCGAGCCGGGCTCGGGCATTAAATCTTGTTCGGTAATGGTGAAGCCGTGCGTATTCCTTTTCTCAAACACCCTGGACTCATCCACGGTCGCGCTGCCTGCTAAGCAGGCTGGCGGGCAGAGGCCGCCCAGGGCCAGAACGAACCCGATTGTAGGCGCCCAAGCCATGCTCATGACGTGGAATTCCCCTGATTACTGACGGTAGATTTGATAACTCGGATTAGCGTTGATCCAGTTGTGTCCGGGAAGGGGCGAAAAATAGGAGCCGACCGCATTCCTAACCGGAATATTCGACTGAACGTAATCGGAGACCCAGTTTTTGCCATCCCACATGTCTACATGGCCGTCGGCGGCGGTCGCGCTCCGGCCCAGGACATTCTGAATAACATTGTCCAGCACGGACACCTCGCCGGAACCCAGCGCGAGGGCGCTGATGACCTGTGCCAGCGTGCCGCCGCCGGCGAGGTATTGCTGGTTCGCTTGGATCCAGGCCGTGTCGTCTGAGGTCGCACTCCGGCCCTGGACGTTCTGGATGACGCCGTCCAGCACGGTCGTCTCGCT
>JAKBDW010000096.1:0-2921 GCA_021834245.1 Pseudomonadota bacterium | reverse complement strand
ATCGATGAATGTGCTTGTGATGAAGAAATTAAGGGTATGCGCAATGGCACCTCAACAGGGGTACCTGAACCAGATTACCATCCATATCTTGTTGTAGGGGATTTCAATGGTGATGGCTATGTGGATTTTGCTGTTGTAGTCGATAACACTTCTAAGCTAGAAAATAACTTTGTAAATGCTTCAACGCTCTTGGTTTTTAACGGCCCTTTCAGTGGAAAAATTAAATCGCCAGCATTTATTCAAAGTGATATGGGGTTAGGTGATAACACAATATTCTTTGGTCCCACTTTACCTAATGAGCATAAGCCTATTGGATTCGCACTTGCGCCGTTTAATTCAGAGCCAACTGTTTTGCTAATTCCTCATAAAAATACATATAAGTGGAAAGCATTTGAAATGGGGGAATAACCCGGCATCATGGCGCGTCCGGTTTCGGGCAGTAGCTATGTCTCTTGTGGGTTACGCAACGTCGGATGGGGAAATGAAACGCCCATGACTGAAAATGCTCGCATTGCAGACGTTGCTAATTGCGATAAAGGCCCGGCAGAATGCGGCCAAATTGGGACACTCACGACTGGCAGCTATGGAGAAGTCTGATTGATATTTTTGACAGCTATTCGTTCATGACAACACTTATTTTACAAGCTCGTTAGCCCGCAAATTCAAGGAGAATTAGCATGAACATGCTTCGTATTTTCGCCGTATTTATTGCACTGCTCGGGCTCAGCGACCAAAGTCATGCCTACGGCGGCCCGCCTACATTCTCAGTGAGTTCCGGGGAAATCATGATTCTGCCTCCGCTAAAAGAGCAGCAGGAACTGTGGAATGATGCGTCTGGAAAACCGTTCAAATCTGGCAAATGGCTGGCACTGGCTTGCGATTCAGACAAATGCAGGCTCGTGTCGGTGATGTTGAAGGTCACAAATCACCCCCGGCCAAAAGGAGAGATGCCGGAATATTTTATTCCGCAGACAATGAAGTGGGATTTGTCCGCCATCCGCAAGGATGAAAATATAGTAATGTTCGTCATGCCCCACACAGACCTGGAGCCGGGCGCAGTCCAGACTTGGTACATATACGAACCGACCGACCCTGATCGACCGGGGAATGAAATCGTGGAAACGGGAGAAGAAACGGTTGTTGCCACAGCCTCGGCGGACAAGCCTGACCGCAAGTCAATCGTCGTGCCACTGGCAATCACAAACAAAGGCTGCACTAAAACACAAGCGGACAATCGCGAATGCCTAAGAACATCGTTCCGCGTGCAGTTGCGTGAAGGAAAAGTCCATCAATGGTTGGGTGCCCCAACGACGGATCCTTGCTTTCCCATTGGGTGGAATGCAGTCCTTCCCGGTAATTATCTGAGTTGGGTCGGCGACCTCGATCATGACCAGAAGCCGGACTACATCATCGATCTTGGCCCTGCGGATGGATATATCCTGTTGCTCTCGTCACTTGCCAAGCCTGGGCAACTGGTTGGCGAGGCTGGACATTATACGCCGAGAATTCCGTGCGACTGAATGATCCCACAAGGGCGCAATAACCAACGGGCACTGCGCCGCGTGGTTTCAGTCGGAGCATTAAGCATAGCGCATTGCACGCAACAACAGATGACCGCTTCGGGTTAGCAAGCGACCTTTGAGCTTCACCAAAATCCCAACAGGAATCGGCCGATTCCGTATGGGAAGCGGACATCACCCCGTCTGTACAGACTGCCTTTTCAGCAAAGTGATGGGGTCTTTTAAGGCCAGCAAATCGTTGTACTTCGAGAATCCGACGTTTCGCGAATCCGCCTCTTTCTTGGAAGAGCCCGGCATATTTTTGGCCTTCCCTGTTCGTGGATAAATCGATCTGCAAATCAACCCGGATAGTCACTTTCCGATGTTTACCCAACCGGTATCGCCTTCGCGGATCGATCTCATGGTTCGGACGGGAGGGGCGCATCTTGTATACTTCCCTTTCCATAAATCTCATCGTTACTGCCCATGTCCGCGATCACACAAACCCGAACTGCCGCTCATGAACTGATCGACTTCATTGATGCGAGCCCCAGCCCTTGGCATGCGGTGGCGAGCGCCGAGGCACGGCTGCTGACCCATGGCTTCACCAGGCTTGAAGAAGGTGATCGATGGAAACTTGCGGCTAACGGGCGTTATTTCGTCGTGCGTGGCGGTGCATCGATGATTGCATTCGTGCTGGGCAGCCAGCCCATGGCTGAAGCCGGCTTTCGTATCGTCGGCGCCCATACGGATTCGCCCGGCCTCAGGCTCAAGCCGAAGGCAGCCATGGGCGGCGACAGTATCTCGCGGCTCGGTGTCGAGGTGTATGGCGGACCGATATTGGCGACGTTCACCGACCGCGACCTGAGTCTGGCCGGCCGTGTCGTGTTGCGCACGGCAGAGGGTCAGGAAACGCGACTGCTGCGCTTCGAACAACCTCTGGTGAGGCTGCCCAATCTGGCCATACACATGAACCGCGAGGTGAATGAACAAGGCTTGAAGCTCAACAAGCAAACGGAATTGCCCCTGATCCTGGGCCTGATGAGCGAAGGCGAAAATGCCGAAGCGCAACTGCGCAAGCTCCTGGCTGATGCGGTGCAGGCCGATGCGGCGGATCTGCTGAGCTGGGAATTGTCGGTCTATGACGTGCAAAAGGGCTGCCTGTGGGGAGCAAACAGCGAATTCATTGCGGATAGCCAGCTGGACAATCTGGCGTCCACTCACGCAGCACTTTCCGCGTTGATTGCGACGGAGCGGCCTGCTGCGACTTGCGTTGCGGCCTTCTTCGATCACGAAGAGGTGGGTAGCGAGAGCGCCACCGGCGCAGGGGGCAGTTTCGTCGTTGATGTGCTGCACCGCATCAGTCTCCAGGCGGGACTGGACGAAGAGGACAGGCGGCGTGCCATGACGCGCAGTTTTTTC
>JAKBDW010000175.1:0-2923 GCA_021834245.1 Pseudomonadota bacterium | reverse complement strand
TGTAATGGGGCGTTCGACCATTGCCTGCGGATCGGCCCTGACCATCCTCTGGTAAAGGGCGTTCGACACGGTAATGCCATTGCCGTTGAGATCCATGCTGAATGCCGTGATTGTGTGCCTGGGCAATGCGCCGACCCCCAGGGTCGCCGCAATCGGCATGCCCGCCAGCATGTGTGCACCGTCTAGCGCACCGATCGCTACCTTGTCACGAATATTCGCCCAAGACGCTTCCTTCGAGACGTTAACGTTCAACCCGTATTTCTTGAAATAGCCTTTCTCTGCTGCAATCACGATTGCGGCACAGTCTGTAAGCGGGATAAACCCAAACGTGACGTCCGATTTCTCCGGCCCAGCGGATTCGCCCGCCCATGCTGCACTGCGCAAACCTGCAGGCAGCATAGACAACACTCCGGCAGCAACGCCCGCGGCCAGCCCGTTGCGCAGAAAGCTCCGGCGTTCACCATCGGTCTGCTGCGCCTTGCCTAATGCTGCACCCTTCGTGCCTCGGTCTTGGTATTGCATTTGTCTATGAACTCCCGTTGTCGTAGTGGCCAAAGCAACTGCCGGCCAGTCCTGCCGCCGCTGCTGCACTCGTCCCCGCAGCTGTCGCCGTCTGAATCGGCCAAAAAAAACGGCGCCCAACCATCCGGAAATTTCCGGTGATCAGGGCGCCGTTGCCCGGCCGACGAACAATTAGTTCGTCGCCTGTATTCGCGGCCAGCCCGCCATTGGGCGATCCGCGGTAATTCGTGCTCTACACCTCTAAATAAATCTGCGTCAACGACTACGTCAACAACTTCGCCATGTCGATGATGTTCTCCGCCACGTCTGCGATACGCTGGTTGCGATCCATTGCCAGCTTGCGCATCAACGCATACGCCTGCTCTTCCGTGCACGATCGCTGCTTCATGACGATGCCTTTGGCGCGCTCAACCAGCTTGCGGTCGGCAAGCGCCGTCTTCATCTCACCCAGTTCCTTGCGCAGCGCCTGGACTTCCTGAAAACGTGCCATTGCCACTTCGACGATGGGCTTCACGCGCTCGCTTTCAAGTCCACGCACCACATAGGCGCTGACACCGGCGCGCAACGCTGCGCGCATCTTTGTGCTGTCATCGTCATGCGTAAACATCACTACCGGTCGCGGCTGGTCACGACTGATGGAACACAGATGCTCCAAAATGTCCCGGTCCGGAGAGTCCATGTCGATAATGATGACATCCGGCTGCGTTTCACCTACTTGTGCGGCGAGATCGCTACCACTGCCCAGGCGCGCCACGACCTCGTAGCCTGCCTGTTGCAGCGCTTCCTGCAAAATCTGCGACCGCTCCGCGTCTTCATCCACCAGCATTACTCTGAGCATCGTCGCGCCGTCATTCCGTTTCTCGTACTCGATGCTGCCAGCGGCGTCCGCTGTGGACCCTTTGCGCCGCCGCTGATGCGAAGCGGCTTACGGATGAACCGGCGCGGCGTCTCGCCTGCTGTAGTAGCAAACCAGATGCCAACTGTGACTTTGGCAAAAAAGTACAATAAAAACGGGAGGATAGGAATTTCCCACAAAGAAGTTGTGGCTGAGTTGACGCCGTTTTTGCACCACAGCGAATGCATCGGCAACGTCGCTGACCTTCTTTGGTGCGCCTTATCAAGTAGGAATACCGGCGCGCTTTGCCCAAACTGCTTGCATTGGCAATAACCCCGCCTGGCAGTGGCAATTGGCCGTTGCACCCTGCGCCGGGGTAAAATCCCTTCTGGACCAGACTCCTTAAACTACCATGCGCATTTCTCATACCGGCAAACCACCGACCAATCGCAATGATTGGAAGACGATCCGCACGCTGCTGCCCTATCTCTGGGAGTTCCGCGGACGCGTGGTACTGGCGTTGTCATTCCTCATTGTCGCCAAACTCGCCAACGTCGGCGTGCCGCTGGTGCTGAAAGACGTGGTCGATTCGCTGAACAGGCCTAAGGCCGTTCTGGTACTACCCGTGTTTCTGCTCGTCGCCTATGGTGCATTGCGTCTCGGCAATTCGCTTTTCGGCGAACTGCGCGACGTCGTCTTTGCCAAGGTGCTGCAACGCTCCATCCGGCGCGTTGCCCTCAAGGTATTCCGCCATCTGCACAACCTGGCACTGCGATTCCACTTGGAGCGGCAGACAGGCGGGGTGTCGCGCGATATCGAGCGTGGCACTACCGGCATCCGTTTCCTGCTCAATTTCACGCTGTTCAATATTCTGCCCACCTTGTTCGAGATGGGCATGGTCATGATCATTCTGCTGGTCAAATACAATCCGTGGTTCTGCGGCGTCACGCTGATCACGCTCGTTGCCTACATTGTTTTTACCCTGGCCATTACAGAATGGCGCATGATTTTCCGCCGTACCATGAACGAGATGGATTCAAAAGCAAATACCCGCGCCGTCGACAGTCTGCTGAATTACGAGACAGTAAAGTATTTCGGTAACGAAGGTTATGAAGCCCAACGCTACGACTCCACCCTGGCAACCTGGGAGGCAGCGGCAGTCCGAAACCAGACCTCGCTTTCCGTTCTCAATATCGGTCAGAGCGCGATCATCGCCGTGGGTGTCACCATCCTCATGCTCATGGCGGCCAACGGGGTCGTAAATGGCAAGATGACGCTTGGCGATCTGGTGCTGGTCAATTCCTTCCTTATTCAGCTTTACATGCCTCTTCACTTTCTCGGCTTCGTGTACCGCGAAATTCGCCATTCATTGGCCGATATGGAAAGAATGTTCAATCTGCTGGAACAGAATCCGGAAGTATCCGATAAACCAGGCGCCCGCGACATCGATGTCAGGCAAGGCGCAATTCGCTTCGAACATGTTAGCTTCGGCTATGACGCACGGCGCCAAATCCTGTTTGACCTCGATTTCCAGGTTCCGGCGGGGCACAAAGTGGCCGTAGTCGG